>CAZWVT010000003.1:44212-52416 GCA_964636665.1 uncultured Flavobacteriaceae bacterium | reverse complement strand
AAAAATCCTGAAATAAAGGATTCTGACTTCTCTTCTTTTACTATTGAAGAATTAGTAAAGCGAATCAAAACCTGAAAAAACGAAACCTGAATTACCAGCTACTGATCTAATTTTTTCAACCCTATAAATTTATCTGTATCCAATCGATTTACAGTTCTTCGAAAATCTCTGTAGTTTTCGTATTCAGAAGCAGGAAAAACACCTTCGTTGATTTTTAAAATTCTTTTATAAACCACAACATCGGGAGAGACTTGGGAAACTTCAATATTAAAACTTCCAAAAAGCGTTTTTAGTGCTACGGATTCAGGCATCCAGGAAATTTGCAATCCTTCGGGCACTTCAATTTCTACTATATCTTCATATACATAGCCAAAAGAAATTTCAAACGGATATTTTCTATTTGGAATTTGTGGCGGCACATAGCTTCTGCGATTAAAAACATTAGGATTAATCAAAAATCCATCAGATACCGGTTTTAGATAAGAAGCCGTTTCTATTTTCAAATTTTCATTAAATACAATATCCTTGCGATTGTTGTCGAAAGTCACCTCAGAAATTGAAAATCCGTTGATGTTCCTCCATGCTTTTTTATAGAAAGCATCCACATCTTCAGATTTGAGTTTCGGAAGATGATATTTGTATTCATACATAAGCCCTTCTGATTGACGATTGACAAAAGCTGTTATATTTCCGGATGCATCAAGTTGGATTCGAGCTTTTGTTTTTTGTAAATTTTCTTCAGCAGTATAAGTTTTGGTTTTTACAATTTCACCTCCTTCGGGCGTAATCATTAAGACGTCGCGATTGTGTGAAAAAGAACCGATATATCCGTACGGCATTTCCTGATTCGTACATTCCAGCCACGTAATTTTATCGCCGTCCGGGATTCCTAAGATGGCATGATTTCCTTGTAAAGAGACAAAATCTTCCTGAATGTCAACGACATTGGAATCTGCATAAAGGATGGTATAATATGAAGGAATTCCAAGAACGTCCAGCAATACTTTGGTGTAATTTGTCAATGCCTTACAATCGCCGTAACTCAATTTATCTACTTCTGCTGCGGGCATTGGTTTCCACCCTCCTATTCCGATTTGAACACTTACATATCTTACTTTATCTTGAAGAAATTGATATATTTTTCGTGCTTTGCCTTCATTTGTTTCTTCGTTTGCTACCAAATTTTTAATTCTTTGAATCGTATGTTCGGGAATTTCTTGGGTATCCTTCAACAATTCTTCTTCCATCCATTTCCCGAATTCTTTCCAACTGGAAGCAGGTCCTTGTTTTCCTTTAAGTGTAAAATTATCCAATGCCAAAAATGCATAAGGAAAGATGTCTCTGTAAGTAGGGCTTAATTCTTCGGGTTTTAACGCTTTGATATTTTCGGCTGTAAACACCAATTCTTCAGGTTTTTCCTCAACAGCAACATTATATCCATCGAAATTCATCGGTTTATAGCGCAACTTGTTTTTCGGGTCGAATTTTATTTTATAAATACTTTTATGAGTGCTTTTTGCATAACTACGAATGGGATTCCATGGATAAATAAAGCCTGTATCTCCTGATTCTTTTTCACTTTCGAAAACGACGACATATGGATAAAAAGTAGGATGAAACGCTGCGCTAATAACTCGTGAATCTGAGTAAAGATTGACTCCGGTATGCGAAAGGTCTTGGAAATCCTTTTTCCTTTTCAGGTTTTTGTGACGCTTTCCATTTGTATCATAAAATTGTGCGCTGATTTTCTTTACCTTGGAATTTTCATCGTAATACTCGCTCAAGTTCATGCTTTGATGCCCTTTTTTATTAAGGATTAACCAAACTTCACGCTTTTTAGTTGTCATCTTATTGATGCGTGTTACATCGGTTTCAATAATTTCTTCGATTAAAATACGGTTGGCATTTTTCTCCAATTCTTTTGGATAATCCGGCAACTGATAAGTTTTTTGAGCAAACAGATTACCGCAAATTAAAACTGCCAAACAGAAAACAAACTTCTTCATTTTATTTTTTTAGTTTATTTTTCTCAATTCGAGCATTTCGGATTGTGCATTGACTAATTCCGTGAAAAATTCTTGCAACGCCGGATATGCTTCAACAGGGAAATGATAATTATTCAATCGAAAATTCATTCTCATCACCACTGAATTTTCTGAAACTTCATACATCACATTTAAATTGCCGTCGTTATTAGGAAGATTCAGCATTTTGTTTTCAGGTACTTTTATCACCTCATATTGATTTCCTAAATCAAAAGAAACGCTGTAGCTGTTAATCATCGGATATGCCATATCGATGGGATATTTTCGGTGATTTTTGACAAATGGATTGGCGCTAGAAAATGAGTTTACCAACATCATATTTATAAAATAAGTATCCCCCTTATTTAGATTTCTTTCATGGAAACTAAGATTGTATTTTTCTTTATAAGGCTGTTCCGGATTGTCTCGATTCTCAATTTCAAAAGCGGAAATATTAAAACTTTCATTTTGGCTTTGTTTATTTTTTAACAACTCTTCTTGTTTCAAGTTTTGATTTTGATTTCTTTTGTATAAATCGTAATACCCCGAATAAATTTCTTCGACAGATCCTGAAAAATTACCTTGTTCATCTGCTTTAAGATTGACATTGGCATAGTGTACATTTCGCTGGTAGGGCGTTATGGGTTCCCAGAAGCTTCCATTTCTAAAATCAAGAACACGACCTTCTCCATTCAGGCAGTGATAAGGCAGCATCCCAAAAGCAGTATTTTTACCCGTGGCATCGAGGTGGTATATTTTCCCGTCTATGTCCAAACGTGCTACAAGATAATTAAAGCCCGTCAAAACAGGATGAACCTTAGAAGGCATCAGCGTATTTCGAGTGGCAAGCAACATCGCTTTGGCATCCAACCCGCCGGCTTCAAGCGCATTGACCAATATCATGTTAATTTCGGAACTGTGTCCTTTTTTTTCAGCAAAAGCTTTTTTAACATTCGTATTAGTTCTTAACCGTATGTGATTGTTCCAATGCATGTGATTCTGAACAAAATAATAAATTGCTTTGGCGCGCTCCGTTTTATCCGAAATATTTAAAATTTCATCCGGCAGCTGTCTTTTCATAAATCCGGAATTGGTCAATTCTCTTCCTATGTTGGAATGAGAATTATAATAACTATCCAAGGTTTTCCAACTACTGGTAAAATAATGTCTTGAACCGAGCATATCCATAGCCTGAATCAATTCAAATTTGAGATAAGGTGAATAGTTATAAGGAGAAAGCATATAATCTTCTTCTTCTATAGCCGGAATATTTTTCATGGCATAGACACCGACTTCACAATCTCCCGGAACACGATAGCCGGGCAAATGAAAACAAGATTTTTTAATACTGACATCTTCTACGTCTAACTTTTTGTCGCCGTAAAGTGTTTTGCTATAAATAAAATTCCCAGGAAGTTCAGTGGTCAATTCTGAATAAAGTGTCGGATAGTAATTAACAAAAGCCCAACCATTCAAATTTTGGAAATAAGGACTTATTAATTTATAACTATACTCCAATACGCTTCCGTCTTTAACATCAGGGAAAGAAAATCGGGCATTTGCCCAATAGGTATCATCTTTGACGTGGTACAATTCTTTTTCATTTACAGGGAGTTTCCGGCTTCCGTTGTGGGTAATTGCACGAAAATTAGTGATTTTTTCATCACTATCCCTCCCTGTACCGTGATAATAAGAAACTGCCACATCAGCACCTTCAAATCGCGATGCGTCTAAAACTTTGGTTTTTTTGTGAATTTCATAGGTAAGATAAATTCTGTTTTCAATTAATTCCACTTGATAATGTCCTCTTTCATACAAAACCACTCCGGCAGCTTCGGGGTCATCCTTATATTCGCTCATGTTTAATTCTTGAACGGTAGGTTCTCCAAACGGATGGATGAGGGATTGGGCTGATGAAACTTGAACAAGACAAAATAAAAAGACCGAAAACAATAAAAACTTCATTATAAACAATTTTCAAATTATACTGATGACTCTTATTTCAAAAAAGAAATAAGAAAAAGCCAAAGTTAATGAAATCTTAAAGTATCTTAAAAATTTTAGGTTTGTTACTTTTAAATAAAAAACTTTCCAAAACCATAAATGCTTGGAAAGTTCTTCAATATCTTTTATTTGGGTTGTTATTTGCCCTTAAATTCCGGTTTTCTTTTGTTTATAAATGCATCCACCCCTTCGGCATAATCTTCACTTTGAGCCGATTCGATTTGTAGTTTTTCTTCCAATTCGAGTTGGTCCTCCAGATTATTATTCATCGAATTATTGAGCAATCGTTTGGTCAAACCCAATGCTTTTGTGGGCATATTGGATAAAATTGAAGCAATATTATTTACTTCTTGGTTAAAAGTATCCGACGGAAAAACTTTATAAATCATTCCCAAGCGTTCTGCTTCTTGAGCCGAAACTTTATCGCCCAACATCATCAGTGCGGAAGCTTTTTGAAAACCAATCAATTTTGGCAGGAAAAACGTTCCTCCACTGTCCGGCACCAATCCGATTTTGCTGAAAGCTTGAATAAAACTTGCATTTTCTGAGGCCACTACTACATCACATGCCAATGCAATATTGGCTCCCGCTCCTGCTGCAACACCGTTTACAGCGGCGACGATGGGTTTTTCTATTTTCCGAATTCGGGAAATAATCGGGTTGTAGTGTTCTTCCAGTATTTTTTTAAACCCCGGATTCAATTCAGGAGAAGTTACTTCTTTCAAATCTTGTCCGGCACAAAATGCTTTCCCTTCACCGATAATCACAATGGCGCGAATGGCATCATCTTTTTCGCATTCGTCCAATTCTTTTTGCAGCATCAAAGCCATTTCTCTATTAAAGCTGTTGAATACTTCGGGACGATTTAGTTTTAAAACAGCAATTTTATTGTCAATTGTTTTTTTTATCATAATGGATGAAACGTAAAATTATTATTTGCTAACAAAAATAAGAAGCACCACGCTAAAAACACCTCATGTTTTTCTGTTTATGTAGGAAGGTCAAAAAACTGATATTCTAAATATTTTTAAATATCATTCTTTAACGACACGTTTTGGCGGAATACCTTATTTAATTTGCAGATAAATGGTTTAAAGGTTAATTTATTAAGTTATGTAAGACTTTCGGAGCGAAATTCACTGTAATTCGGGGGAGTTTCCGGTGCTTTTCGCTGCCGAAAGTATTTTTGCTAAATTTAGGAATTTATTCTTATCATTTTCAATTTTCATAAAACGCATTTCAACGACTGTCATGTTTTATAAAATATTTCTTATCGCACCTATATTTATATTTTTTCTTTCAAAAGATTCTGAAACTCGGATGATTGAAAAAACTGCTTTGGAACATGTTTCCAAATTTTCCTTGCTGTCGGAAGTAGAAAAACGAGAAGCAATCCATGCGTTTTTAAACGGTAATTGTAAATACAAAGACATCCAACTTTATGGAAAAGTAAAATTTGCAACTTCTTTTCCCGACATCAAAATTAAATATGTCGAATCTTTCCCTGATATTAAAGTCAAATTTGTTTCCTCGTTCCCAGATTCTTGCGGAAAATGGCAGGAAGTAAATTCTTTTCCTGATTTTACTGTAGAAGTTGTTGATGCTTTTCCGGATTTAAAAGTTCAGGTCGTTAATTCATTTCCCGGAATGAATTAATCTAAAAATCAATTGCTAAGCGTTTAAATCTTTAGCGCAAACATTTAAAATAGTCAAACGGTTCTTGGCAAGATTCGCATTTAAAAAGTGCTTTGCAGGGTGTGGAGCCAAATTGACTTACCAAATTGGTTTGCGTACTTCCACATTGCGGACATTTCACCATTTTTTTGCCGCCAAGAAGGACTTCTTTATCGTGAACTTCCGAAAGCGGACGGGCAATCCCGTAGGCTTCCATTTTTTTTAATCCTTCTTCGCTGATCCAGTCGGTTGACCAAGCCGGCGAAAGGATTAAATCTACTTCTGTTTTTTTTCCTTCTTTTGCGAAAGCTGCTTTTAAATCGTCAGCTATCACATCCATAGCAGGACATCCGGAGTAGGTAGGCGTCAATTTAATAAATACAGTATTGTCTTTTTCAACAGCTTCACGGATTACGCCCAAATCCAAAACAGTAAGCACAGGAATTTCCGGATCAGGCACTGAGGAAAGTGTCGCAATCAAATGAGATTCAATATGTACTGAATAGTTTTTCAAATTATTATTTATTTTTATCCGCCGAGAATCCGATTTCTACCATTCCATTCCCGGATACGTTCGCTGCATATATTGTAATTCTGCGAGAATGTAGCCCATATGTTCTGTATGAATTCCTTGTTTTCCTCCTTTGTGGAAATATTGATTTTCGGGAATCTTGAGCGTTGCTTCTGAAAGAATGTCGGCAATTGTTTCGTAATATTTTTCTTTTAAAACAGCAGTATCTACGCCAATTCCTTCTTTTGTCATTGCTTTGCAACTTTCTGTTTGATGGAAGAGTTCATCGGTATAAGGCCATAAATCGTCAATGGCAGCTTGCATCCGCGTGTTGCTTTCTTCGGTTCCGTCGCCCAATCTCTTAATCCAATCAGATGAGAAACGTGCGTGATAACGAACTTCCTTTAAAGATTTCTCAGCAATGGCAGCTAAATTTAAATCTTTACTTTTTTTGAGTTCTTCCAGAAACATCAAATGAAAAATGTCAAAATAGAAATGTCTTGCCATGGTATATGCAAAATCCGTGTTGGGTTGTTCAACCAAAAGAACGTTTACATATTCTCTTTCTTTACGGAGCATAGCAATGTCGTCTTCTGTTCTGCCGTCGCCTGCAATTTTTGCTGCATATTGGTAATAGCTTCGCACCTGTCCCAATAAATCCAATGAGATGTTAGTACAAGCGATATCTGTTTCCAAACTCGGACCGTGTCCGCACAATTCGCCCATACGCTGACCGAGGATAAGGGAGTTGTCGGCGATTGTTAGGATGTAGTTGTATAAATTCCCGCGAAGGCGGGAAGCCGTTTGTTCTTTGCTCATATTTTAATTTTTTGTTGGAAACCTTTTTGTTTTATAAATCAAATTTTCATTACTCCAATTTAAACTTAAATCAGACCATCCGGGATTCATTTCTTCAATTAATTTTATCTTCCATTCCCATTTCCACTTTTTCATTTGCTTTTCTCGCTGAGATGCTTCAAAACTGTTAATTATTCCCGCAAAGGTGGGAATCTGCCCTCGATAAATTTATATTTTCCATTTTAAACTGATTGTGTAAGGACTATTTTAGTGAGATTATTTGCGTTTTCAAATCATGGGATTCCTGCCTTCGCAGGAATTAATTCACATGTGTTTCACCTCATCCGGTAAATCATAAAACGTAGGATGACGGTAAATTTTATCTTTTGCAGGTTCAAAAAGTTCTTCGTTGTAATCGGGATTGGAAGCGGTAATATTTTTGGATTCTACTACCCAGATGCTTACGCCTTCATTGCGTCGGGTATAAACATCGCGAGCATTGGCGAGTGCCATTTCTGCATCGGCTGCATGTAAACTTCCAAAATGACGGTGTTCCAATCCGTTTTTGCTTCTTACAAAGACCTCCCAAAGAGGCCAGTTTTTCCTCCTCCCAGCCCCCTCCAAAGGATGGGGAGTTTGTCTATTTTCTTGTGACATAATTTCTATGTTTAATGTTTTGATTTTATTTTCGGTAGATTATTTCTCGGTTAATTATTTCAAATATTCTATTAGATTTGAGATATTAGACTTTAAATTTTGACAATTTTTCTCACGTCTAAAATCTCGGGGCTCACGTTTATTTAACTTGCTTTTACTACATTTTCGGCAGTGTTTTTATCGACCAAAGCCCTCAAAAAATTAGGGCAAATATCAAATCCGTTTGACCAAGCTAGGCCGCCGCCTTCCTCAATGAAAATTTCTTGAAATTTATTCTTATCCAAAAGTTCTTTGACAAAACCTTTATTTAAATATTTTTCCAAATCAATTTGAGCTTTGAAACCATCCTGAAACTGGATTTCTACCAAATAATTAAAGCGTTGTTCATAGAAATCCGGCATTGTTTTAACTTACTTTTACTTCTTTCTTGTTTGCGTTCTTTTCTGCATGCGCCATCGCCGCATCGCGAACCCATTCTCCGCGTTCCCAGGCACCTACTCTGGCTTTCATGCGTTCTTTATTCATTGGACCGTGAC
>CAZWVT010000003.1:0-44112 GCA_964636665.1 uncultured Flavobacteriaceae bacterium | reverse complement strand
CGTTCCCAGGCACCTACTCTGGCTTTCATGCGTTCTTTATTCATTGGACCGTGACCTTTTACAACTTGCCAGAATTCATCCCAATCAATTTCTCCGAAATCGTAATGTCCGCGTTCTTCATTCCAATTTAAATCAGCATCGGGAATTGTCAATCCCAATATATCTGCTTGAGGAACGGTTTGATCTATAAACTGTTGGCGCAATTCGTCGTTGGTTTTTCGTTTTAACTTCCATTTCATCGATTGTTCGGTATGCGTGGATTGTTCATCTGTAGGACCAAACATCATCAAACTCGGCCACCACCAACGATTTAGTGCATCTTGAGCCATAGCCTTTTGTTCTTCAGTTCCGCGACACAGTGTTAGCATAATTTCATATCCTTGCCGCTGATGAAAACTTTCCTCTTTACATACACGCACCATCGCTCGTGCATAAGGACCGAAAGAAGTGTTGCACAACGGCACTTGATTGATAATCGCAGCACCGTCCACCAACCATCCAATGGCGCCTATATCTGCCCAAGTAATGGTGGGATAATTAAAAATGGAAGAATATTTTGCTTTACCGCTGTGCAATTGCCCGTAAAGTTCTTCACGGGAAATTCCCAAGGTTTCACAAGCAGAATACAAATACAATCCGTGTCCGGCTTCATCTTGAACTTTGGCCAAAAGCGCTACTTTTCGTCGGAGTGACGGTGCTCTGGTTATCCAATTTCCTTCAGGCAACATTCCAACGATTTCAGAATGTGCGTGCTGACTGATTTGTCGGATATGTGTTTTTCTATATTTTTCCGGCATCCAGTCGCGGGGCTCTATTTTTTCGTCACGGGCAATGCGCGCTTCGAAAATATCTTCTAAACTTTTACTGCGCCCAGCATCCGGGTTTTTAATCTCTTTATCGCTCATATTTTTATTCTTTAACTATTATTGAAGATTTTTCTTGTTATTTTTCAATCCTATCAATTTGAAATTCAGTTAGATTAAACTATTAGACGTCAAAATCTACTTTCACTTTCTCCGAAATAGGAACTGATTGACAACTCAATACATAATTGCTGTTTATTTCTTTTTCTTCGAGTGCATAATTCACTTTCATTTCCACTTCACCTTCAATAATTTGACATTTGCACGTACTACAAACTCCTCCCTTGCAGGCAAAAGGCAAATCGGCACCAGCGGCTAAAGCTGCGTCCAAAATATTGTCATAATCGTTGGTCATGGTAAACTTAAATTCTTTTCCTCCATCGAAAATCGTTACTTCCACGCCTTCTACATTTTGTTGTGACAGACGTTCCATTCGTTTAATATCTTCTTCGGAAAGTCCTGTTACAAAAAGTTCGTAATGAATTAATTCTTTGGGTAATCCTGCATTTATCAAATAATCACTTACGTAATTTACCATCGCTTCCGGACCGCATAAAAACACTTCATCCGTATCGGGAATGTCAATAAATGTACGGGTTAGAATTTCCATTTTCTCATCGTCGAACCTTCCATTGAACAAAGGAATATCCCGGTGTTCTTTGGTCAAAAAATAATAAATTTCTAAACGACCGAAATACTTATTTCTTAATTGTTCCAAAGTTTCCTTAAAGATAATGGATTTTGCCGTACGATTTACATAAAACAGTTTGCAAGTAGCTTTCGGTTCCAGTGCCAAATGCGTACGAATCATTGAAAGAACAGGGGTAATCCCACTTCCGGCAGCAAAAAACAAATAATTTTTCGGTTTTTCAGGGTTGATATCAACTCCAAAAGTTCCGCTTGGAATCATCACTTCTAGTGTGTCGCCTTTTTTTAATTCGGTATTGACAAAGTTTGAAAAAACGCCTTCCGGAATAGATTTTACAGCCACTTGCCACTCCTTGTCCACCGGACTGGAACACAAACTGTATGTTCGACGTGTATCGATGCCATTAAACGATTTTCTTAAGGTCAGGTGTTGCCCTTGACGAAATTTAAAATCTTCTGCCAGATGTTCCGGAACATCAAACGTGATTACGGAACAATCAGAAGTCTCTTTATGAACATCTTTTATTTTTAATGGATAAAACTTTGCCACGAACTCAATTTTTTAGGATTAACAAAACTAACACTTGTTAGTCAAAAATGCAAGCGTCAATAGTATGTGATTTTTATGAGCGAAAACCCTTCTATTTTTTCATACAATTCCATTTATCAAAACTGCGGTCATTTCTTTTTTTAGAACATTGACATCCAATTTTCCACGTTTTTCGTGCCACAGATATAAATTGCGTAAGGTTGAAAGAATGGAGAATAAAACAACTTCGGGATGCAGAGGTTTAAATTCCTTGTCTGCGATTCCCTTTTGGATAATTTTTCTGAAATTCATTTCGTACGCATCTCTTTTTAAAACGAATTCGGCACGATTGGTTTCTTGAAGATGCATCCAATCGTTATTCAGAGCTGCCATTGCTTGAGAATGATTTAAAGTTATTTCGATATGCTGTTCGATAAGCAGCATGATTTTTTCGAGGGAAGTAATTTCAGAAGCTATCACTGTGTCCATCCCTTTTGTGAATTCTTCGGCAACATTCAAAATAAGTTTGGCAAGAATTTCTTCTTTACTGCGGATGTGATTGTACAAACTTGCGGCTTTTATGTTTAATTCGGCAGCAATATCCCGCATTGACACAGCACTATAGCCTTTATCTTTAAAAAGCACAGCTGCTGCTTGTACGATTTCTTCTTTCCGAGTAATGGTTTTCATAGTTATGCAAATTAATGCGGAATAATTGAGGTTTCGATCCCGAGGGAATTAATTTTTGTTCGCTAAGATTAATACTTTTTATTGGCAAATAATTTAATGTTCCTTTTTTATAAACCATCATATTATAAACATCTTATCATAAAAAAGGTCTAAATCAAAACGTTTAGACTTCGATTTAGACCTTGTATATCAGTATGCAAATTTTTCTATTTTACTTCAAAAGTTTCGTTTTGTTTGGCTACAAAAGTTGCTTCTTCTTCAATGGTTTCTATAACCGGTTCGATTGTGGCTCCTCGTCTTTCTATTTCCATTTCACCGAGTATAGGTGCTAATACCAGCCCGACCAAACAAGTTAATTTGATTAAAATATTCATCGAAGGACCGGAGGTATCCTTAAAAGGATCACCGACAGTATCACCGGTTACGGCCGCTTTGTGCGCTTCACTTCCTTTGTATTCCATTTTTCCATTGATTTCCACTCCGGCTTCAAAAGATTTTTTAGCATTGTCCCAAGCTCCTCCGGCGTTGTTTTGGAAAATAGCCCACATCACACCGCTAACGCACACTCCTGCCATATACCCTCCAAGTGGTTCTGCACCAAACAAGAATCCAATAACAACAGGTGTAACTATAGTAAGTAAGCCGGGTAAAATCATTTCGCGTAATGCAGCTTGTGTAGAAATATCCACACACTTGGCATATTCAGGTTTTGCAGTTCCTTCCATAATCCCGGGAATTTCACGGAATTGACGACGCACCTCTTTAACCATTTCCATAGCTGCTTTTCCTACAGATTTCATAGCCATCGCAGAAAACACAACAGGAATCATTCCCCCTACAAACAACATTGCCAACACATCGGCACGAAAAATATTAATTCCATCAATTCCGGTAAAAGTTACATAAGCAGCAAAAAGTGCCAATGCAGTTAAGGCTGCTGAAGCAATGGCAAAACCTTTTCCAACCGCAGCCGTAGTATTTCCTACAGAATCGAGAATGTCTGTACGCTCTCTAACTTGCGGTTCCAATTCGCTCATTTCTGCAATTCCTCCGGCATTATCAGCAATCGGTCCGAAAGCGTCAATTGCCAATTGCATTCCTGTGGTGGCCATCATCGCTGAGGCAGCTAATGCCACTCCATAAAATCCTGCCAATTCATAGGAGCCGAAAATCGCAGCAGCAAATAAAATCACTGAAGAGAAAGTGGACATCATTCCAACGGAAAGGCCTGCAATAATATTGGTCGCCGCTCCGGTAGATGAATTTTCAACAATGCTGTTTACCGGTTTTTTACCAATACTAGTGTAATATGCTGTAACTACAGAAATCAATGCACCAACCGCCAATCCGATACAAGCTGTCCAGAAAACATTCATTGAAGACACTCCTCTTGTACCTTCGCCAAAGAAATTCATTGTCATTGTTTCGGGAAGCATCCATTGAATCAAAAAGAAACTTGCAATTAAAGTCAGTATGATAGCAGTCCAATTTCCTAAATCCAAGGATTTTTGTACTTGTGCTTCTTTGGCATCGTTATCTTTGATTTTAACAAAAAAGGTTCCTAAAATAGAAGCTAAAATTCCTACTCCGGCAATCACTAAAGGAAGCAGAATCGGTCCCATATTGTTAAAGCTGTCTGTAAATGGAGTAGCGACAGACATATCTTTAATCACATAATTTCCAAGTACCATGGCAGCTAAAACAGTGGCTACATAACTTCCAAAAAGGTCTGCACCCATCCCGGCGACATCTCCAACGTTATCACCAACGTTATCTGCAATAGTTGCGGGATTTCTTGGATCATCTTCCGGTATTCCGGCTTCCACTTTACCTACTAAATCTGCTCCTACATCGGCTGCTTTTGTATAAATTCCTCCTCCTACACGAGCAAAAAGTGCAATTGATTCTGCACCTAATGAGAATCCGGCAAGCGCTTCTAATACAACCGTCATATTGGTATAAAATGAACCACTACCTCCCATAAACTGTCCGATAAAGAAAAAGAACAGCAAGCTAAGTCCCAATACTGCCAATCCGGCAACTCCCAAGCCCATTACCGTGCCTCCGTTAAAAGAAACTTTTAATGCTTGCGGCAAACTGGTTTTAGCAGCTTCGGCAGTACGAGCATTGGCATCAGTAGCAATGCGCATACCGACATTTCCTGCCAAGGCTGAGAAAATAGCTCCGATGACAAAAGCAGGAACAATCATCCAGCTTGTGGTATCAACGATAGTCGACACAAAAAATAAGGCGGCAGAAGCAATCACTACAAAGATTAGGAGTAACCGATATTCAGCATTTAAAAAGGCCAAAGCACCTTCCTTAATACTTTTAGAGATAGACTGCATCCGGTCGTTTCCGGCGGGTTGTTTTTTAACCCAGCTCATTCTGACGAGCATAAACAGAAGTCCCAAAACCGAAAGGATGATGGGGAGAAAGATAATGTTCTTTTCCATTATTTTATGATTTAGTCATTTAGATTTATGACAGCAAAAGTATGCAAAATCAATTCGATAGTGAAATAGAAACACAAACTATAACCCTTTATTTGTGTGCTTATCTTATGAATTTAAAAGAAGGACTCGATTATTTACTGTCTAATTGTAAATTTACCGAAAATTTCGGGAGTGGATTTATAGCGATTCACACACTTGTGATAAATTTCAACAGCTTCTTTTGCATCACCCCAACCACCGACATCTACACGTTTTTTCTCTAAATCTTTATAAACTTTAAAGAAGTGCTCGATTTCTTTTATCAAGTGCGGATTCAAATCGGCTAAATCATTCAATGAGTTCCATATTGGGTCGGACATAGGAACACAAATAATTTTCTCATCCGGTCCTTTTTCATCGGCCATGTGGAAAACGCCAATCGGTTTTACTTCCATAACGCACATTGGGAATGTTGGTTCGTGTCCCAGAACAAGCACATCTAACGGGTCGCCATCTTGGGCTAAAGTTTCCGGTATAAATCCGTAATCGGCGGGATACATCATGCTACTGAACAGCATCCTGTCAAAACGGATTTTATGTAATTCAAAATCATATTCGTATTTGTTGCGGCTTCCTTTTGGTATTTCTATAAGCACGTCAAACCTTGTCAACATAATAAGTCATTTAAAAATTCGTGCAAAAATAAGCCTTTGCAAATGAAAGCAGCATCATTTTCAATCTAATTCCTATCCATTTATATTGGTTTTAAAAACTAAAAAGGTTTGAATTTCTTCAAACCTTTTTAATCATTTTATTGAATGTTAATTCTATCTATTCGGCAATTTTCACATTATCAATTTGATAAGTTGTAGTAGTTCCGTCTGGTGAACCAAGATATTGATAGGCGACATAGACAGTTTGCCCTGCATAAGCAGACAAATCGATTTCTCCGGACGACGTAAATGAATCTCCGTATCCACTACTGTGACCGGATGAAATAGTCGCATTCAGATTCGTCCAAGTTGCTGCATTGACGTCACCTGTAAAGTCAGCGCTGATTTTTACGGTTAATGCATCACCGTTGTAATGTCCGTCATTGGTTTCAAAAGTAAGTTTTGGTGAGGAATCTGAAGGCAAAATCACTCCGGGAGTAATCAACCAAACTTCATAAGGATCTTGGTTTACGTTATAAGCAGAAGTCTGTGCGTATTTATTGCTGCTAAACTCGCGAACTTCCCATTTGCGTGTTCCTCCGTTTACATTCACATTGGTCCATCCGGGTAGGTTTACATTTTCTCCGACTCCTGCGGCATGATTTTCAAAGTTTTCAGAAAAAGGAATCGGCATTCCATCTCCCGGATTTGTTCCTCCTCCTTGTCCGCATCGATCGCCGTCCATTTGAACATCATTCGTATCGCGAATCATCAATTGCGTGTCGTTACCAAAAATACTCAACAAAGCTGTAAGGCTGCCATTTCCTGTTGGAAGCGGATAATTTTTAAAATCAGAGAATCCGCTGTTACGAAGAATCACGCGATTTCCATCGCAATCCTCAACGTGTCTGTTTACGCTGAAAGTATCGTCAATATTCCCGTAATATTCTCCAACTAAATCATCGATGAATTGAACGTCTTCCAATTTAATTAAAGTTGCAAGTTTGGAAGGGTCGCTCAATTGACTCATTGTAATAACAGTTGGAACAATTTCCACTTTTTCTGTTGAGCGAAGTATTCTGTTTTCAAAATCGGAAATTTCCATTCTTCCTACTTCTGATCCTTCGCGTATTCCAATTGTTGGCAATCCGGAAAATTCACCTATATAAAGTCCGTCAACACGTAAATATATTTTCTGACCGGGACCGAATTTTGTGTATAAATCTGTTGAATGTGTAGAAATCACCACACCCGCAGTCGGATTTTCGGGAGCGTCTTGAATAAATAATTGCTTATAAATATTTCCACTTTCATCATCGGATGATACGTAACCTTCGAGGTACATTTCGTTTGAAGATCCGTCTCCGGTTTCAATGATTACCGGTTCAAAACCTCTGTACATTTCTTTAACTGTTCCAATCGTGGTATTTACCTCCACATTCGGTTCCTCCATATTAATCGGAGGTACATCAAAGTCGTCATCTTGAACACAAGATGTGATTAGAATTCCCATAAAAAGCAGAATGCTTAGTATTTTGATGTTTTGATTTTTTTTCATCTTTATAAAATTAATTCTTTTTACTTAAAATCTAAAATAAACGTTTATATAATAATTGGCTCCGTAGCCGTACCAGTATTTAGGTCCAAAAACTCGGGTGTCATTTGACATATCATTTGACAAAGTTTGATAATTTGCATTTCGTCCTTGTTCAAATCCGCCGGTTTTGTATTCTTGGTTAAAGATATTGCTTATGCTCGCAAAAAATCCTACAAAATAATTTCGTCCTACTCTCCAAGATTTTCCTCCCACCAAGTTAACGAGCATATAATCATCAAATCTTTCTTGCTTCAGCATTTCGCGCGCTACTGTTTCGTCGTAATTGCTAAAAGGCATTCCATCAGTATCCGAATAAAAGTTTCGGGTTCGTGCTAAAGGTGAAACATCAACATATCCGTGAGAAAAGTAATTTGCCGTTACGCCAAACCACCAGAAAGCCGGATCGCGGTATTCAAATCCGAGTTGGTAGGCTTGTTCCGGACCTCCCGCCACGTGATAATTTTTTAAATAGGATTTACCAAAGAATTGCGGGTCAACAAAATCATCGGATGTAATGTACAACTCAGGATTGTTGTCATAAATATTCTGACCGTAAGCAGCAGCTCCTTTTAGTTTGATTGTAGGAGTTACTTGCGCTTCAATTCCCAATTCGGCTCCTACATTCTTCTTGTGAATATCCGTTAATACTTCTTGAATAAATGCGGTTGTAGAAGACCTTCCTTGAATAGAAATTCCATCTGCATAGAAAAATGAAATATCTGTTCCGTCTTGCAATAATGAATAATATCCGGTCAATCGCGCTTTAATTAAAGGCGTACGGAAAATATAACTCGCATCGACATTCATGTTTTTCTCTTCCACAAGATCGATAACGGTCATGTTATTTTGACGCGCATTGGAAAATGAATTTCGCATTGAAGGTGGGTTGGTAAAATAACTTCCGTTTAAAGTTATGGCGTGTTGTCCGGTGATTTTATAAGTAATTCCACCTTTAGCACCATAAGTTGAAAAGTCTAATTTCTCACTTTTCCCGTAGGAATCATTTCCGTCAGGATAAGAGCCATTTCGGTACAAACCGTTTCGTTGATAGGATGTTTGCGCATATTTTCCGGCTATGTAAAAATCGATTACCGAATAAGAAAATTGAGCTTGAGCAAATCCGTCGATTGTGGTTGCATCCAATTCATAACTGTATTTAAATTCACCTCCATCGCCAATAATTTTATCCGGATTGTTTAAATCGTTTTGCGCTTGATCTCCTTGGTTAAAACTATCGATATCCAAATATCCGTTTCCGCCCAACAAGTCAATCATTTTTGCATAATTGTGCGAATTGAGTTTTCTGTAATTTACGGCTGCCGTCAACTGAATGTTATCGGTAAGATGACTGTTTAAAATAGTGTTAGCCGATAATTGACTGTCATCTTTACGGTCTTCGTATAAATAATAACGGGAAGTTCCGCCGTATAAAATATTGGTTTCATAAATATCATACCAATCTATTTGCCCGTCATTTACAAATTTATCATACGCTCGATAAGCGCCTGCATAATTTGGTCCGGAGTTGTTGGCAAGGAAAAAACTAGGAAGTTTTTGATAATACGAAGGATCGGGATTCGGAGCATTGTCATAACCCAATCTGCTATCGCCTATATGTCCGGTTTGATATCCGATGTTTGTGTTTAAATCAGTTTTGGAAGTGATGTTCCAGTTGTGATTCAGCATAAATACAGGTTCAGAAATATTTCTGATTCTCGAATTTCGCATATCTCCGTTTTGATAACCCCAATAAGAATTGTATTGAGTACCTTTTAAATCATAAACCTCTTGCGTATTGGCCGAAGATTTTCCGCGTCTGTTTGGCGTGTAAAATGCAGTAAAATTTAGGCTGTGGTTGTCATTAAATTTTTTTTCTACAGAAGCAAAGAAAGAATTTGCATCGTAAAGTGTTCCTTCTCTATATCCTTCATTTGCATATCTGCGCGAAGCAAGAATCGAATAAGCCCAACCGTTTTGAAGCAATCCGCTGTTATAGGAAGCCATCACACGACCGCGATAACTTCTATTGCCCATTGCATAAGAAACCCTGCCTCCTTCTCTGTATTGTGAAGCACGCATAATGATATTGGTACTTCCTGCCAAATCTCCGAAAGTGTAATCATTCGCAGACATTCCCATCGAGAAAACTTGGTTTCGCTGTGAATCATTAAGTCCTCCCCAGTTTGCCCATTGTGGACGACCGTCAAAGAGCTTATTCATTTCCAGTCCGTTAATCAAAACTTTACCGTTTTCACTGTTATATCCTCTGGGTCGGAAAAAAGTAGCGCTAAAATCATACGATGCGGCATTTAAAAATACATCTCGTGAAGCTTGAAGCAATCCGGAAACATTGTTGGATGTTCCTTCATCTTCATCCAATTGTTCTTCAGATAGGCTGATAATTCCAATCTGAGCTTCTACTTCTGCCATATCCACCATTAAAAAAATTGAGGCGAGTTCCAAAGTCTCTCCTTCAACTATCGTAACAGGCATATACAGCGTGCTGTATCCATCTTTTGCAATAATTACCGTTTGGTTTCCCGGCGGAATATTGACCGGAAATTCAAAACTCCCCGTTGCATCTGTTTGTGTTTGATGACCGGTTCCCTGAATGTCGATAAGGACACCCGGTAAAGGTTCATTAGAATAGGCATCAAAAACCTTCCCTTTAATTACTGTATCTTGTGCATGAGCCATAAAACTCATTAAAAACACAGTGAAAATTGATAAAATGATTTTGTTCATTATGTCTTTGACTAATAAATTAAAACGACTGCAAAACTACAGTTTTAAAATGAATTAAGTATTTTTGGCCATGATTTTATCATTTAATATTTATAAAAAAATCTCAGGCTGCTGAAATGAAAAATTTAATTAAAGTTGCATTTATTTTACTCGTATTAAACCATAGTGCAACGGCTCAAAACCAGAAGTATAAAGTAAACACCATTGCATTCTACAATGTCGAAAATCTCTTTGATTTTGAACGAGATGAAACTATTTTTGATGAGGAATGGACTCCCGAAGGAAAAAATCGATGGACAGAAGAACACTACAATGACAAGCTGAAAAACATTGCCAAGGTTATTTCTGAAGTTGGATTTGACGATACCCAACAAGCACCAACCATTATCGGGTTGTGTGAAGTTGAAAACCGCCGTGTATTGGAAGACCTTATTAACCAACCTGCATTGCGAAAATACAATTACGGCATAATTCATTATGACAGTCCGGACAGAAGAGGAATTGATGTTGCCTTACTCTACCGAAAAGGAATTTTCCAACCTACGAAGCATCTTTCTTATGAATTGTTAATTTACAACACAGCCGATCCCGATAAAAGAATTTACACACGCGACCAGCTTTTAGTCAGCGGCATTTTGGACGGAGAAAGAATGCATTTTATTGTTAATCACTGGCCTTCCCGTTCCGGCGGAGAACAACGCAGCCGCCCGGGCAGGTTAAAAGCTGCAGAATTAAATATGCACATTATCGATTCTTTGTATGCAGAAGACCCTTATGCAAAAATCATCAATATGGGCGATTTTAACGATGACCCTACCAATGCGAGCATCAAGGAAGTTTTACAAGCAAAAAATTCCAGAGACGATTTGAATATAAAAGAGCTATACAATCCGATGGAGAATATGTATAGAAAAGGACAGGGAACGCTGGCTTACAGAGACGGCTGGAATCTTTTTGACCAAATAATATTGAGCTCTGAACTTGCAAAAAAAGATGATTACAGTTCATACCGCTTGCACAAAGCAGGCATCTTCAATAAAAGATACCTTCAAAATCCCAGAGGTCAATACAAAGGGTATCCATTTAGAGCATTTGCAAACGGTTATACCGGTGGTTACAGCGACCACTTTCCGGTTTATGTATTATTAATAAAGGCAATTGATTAATAACCAATTGCCTTTAAAAAACATAAGTTGTTCTAAAAAATTACGACAACCATTGAGTCCAAGGGATTCTGCTCAAAATAAGAATAAAACCTATCAGATAAAAAATCATAAGTGTTTTAAACTTTTTTCCGGGCAGTTCTTTGTTTTTATGTGATGAATATCCAATTGTTATTAAGATTACTCCTATTAACATCATCATTGGATGTTCTATGGCATAAAGTCGGGAAAGCGAATCTTTCATCACTTCACCCATTCCTGAATTTTGAATATTTTTTAATGCAAGCGGAGAAATCACATAAGTTATAATTCCAATTAGAAATTGTATGTGAACAGCGATTAATGCGTAAAGTGCAAGTTTTTTGTCTTTGGGAAGAAAAGGTCTTTTAGACACCATTCCTGCAATCGCATTCAATGTAGCGATTAGAACGATAAAAACAACAATGTAAGCTAAAATAGAGTGGATTGTTTGAAGTGGTTGATACATAGACATATTTTTTTGATTCTTGCCAAAGATACACTTTCTCTATTTTAAAATTAATCCCTTAATCCGATATTTTTTCCTGAAAAAAGCACGGAAGTCAGGAAATAAATATCTTTAAATACAGATTGGATTATTTATCAAAAACACTCACATTAAATTGCAATAGACTGAATATTAGCCGGTTAAATTTTTGTCCTGTACTTAGATATACGCGTTATTATTCCACAGTTACAGATTTCGCCAAATTTCGCGGTTGATCCACATTTCTTCCAAGCATTACTGCA
This sequence comes from uncultured Flavobacteriaceae bacterium, assembly GCA_964636665.1. Taxonomy (GTDB): domain Bacteria; phylum Bacteroidota; class Bacteroidia; order Flavobacteriales; family Flavobacteriaceae; genus JAAYLC01. The sequence goes on along the minus strand of CAZWVT010000003.1, from coordinate 32,021 downwards.
ATGTGATATGCCAATAATTGTAACGGAATTGTGGTTACGAGCGGCGTTAATACTTCAGGAGTTTTTGGAACTTCCATAACGTAATCTGCCATTTCGCTCACGGTAGTATCTCCTTCAGAAACCACAGCGATAATTTTTCCTTTTCTCGCTTTGATTTCTTGAATGTTGCTCACCACTTTATCGTAGTGCTCACTTTCCACGGCAATCACTACAACCGGCATTTGCTCATCGATTAACGCAATAGGACCGTGTTTCATTTCCGCAGCGGGATATCCTTCGGCATGAATGTATGATATTTCTTTTAGTTTTAATGCTCCTTCAAGTGCTACCGGAAAATTATAACCTCTTCCGAGATAAAGAAAGTTTTTGGCATCCATAAAAACAGAAGCAATTTCTTTAATCTTATTTTCTGTTTTTAATGCAATTTCAACTTTTTCCGGAATCATTTCCAATTCGCTAAGGCAGCGCATAAATTCTGATTTTGAAATCGTTCCTTTTGCTTGAGCCAAACGCAAACCAATCATGGTAAGAACCGTAATTTGAGTTGTAAATGCCTTTGTGGAAGCAACACCGATTTCCGGACCGGCGTGTGTATAACTTCCTGCGTGAGATTCTCTGGAAATAGAAGATCCCACGACATTGCAAACTCCGAATACTAACGCTCCTTTGGATTTTGCAAGTTTTATGGCAGCCAAAGTATCGGCAGTTTCTCCACTTTGGGAAATGGCAATCACCACATCTTTTTCTGTGATTATTGGATTTCGATAACGAAATTCGGAGGCATATTCAACTTCTACCGGAATGCGCGATAATTCTTCAAAAATATATTCTGCAACCAAACCGGCATGCCAAGAAGTTCCGCAAGCAACGATGATAATTCGCTGAGCATTCAAGAATTTTTCAATGTGATCTTCCAATCCGCCAAGTCTTACAATTCCTTCTTTTGCAAGCAATCGTCCGCGATAAGTATCTACAATAACATTGGGCTGTTCATAAATTTCTTTGAGCATAAAATGGTCAAAGCCTCCTTTTTCAATTTGTTCAAGGTTTAATTGCAATTCCTGAACATACGGAACTATGGGTTTATCGTCAACTATCTTACGAAGGCGGACTTCACGCCCCAAACGGATAATTCCCATTTGACCGTCTTCAAGATAAATGGATTTATTGGTATATTCAATAAAAGGCGAAGCATCGCTTGCAATAAAATATTCGTTATCGCCTATTCCTATCGCCAAAGGACTTCCCAATTTGGCAACGACAATCTCATCGGGTTTTTTCTGGTCGATAACTGCAATAGCATAAGCTCCGACAACTTGGTTTAAAGCGATTTGAACTGCTTTTCCAAGTTTTACATTTTCGTTCTTCTGAACATCTTCAATTAGGTTTACAAGAACTTCGGTATCGGTATCGGAATAAAAAGTATAACCTCTTTTTATCAATTCTTTTTTAAGGGAGCTGTAATTTTCAATAATTCCATTGTGGATAATTACAAGCTCACCGTTATTTGAAACATGTGGATGGCTGTTGATGTCATTAGGTTCGCCGTGAGTTGCCCAGCGCGTATGTCCGATCCCGAATGTTCCGACCTTACTGATTTCACGAGCAGCTTTTTCTTCAAGTCTAGCTACTTTCCCCTGCGTTTTGCATACTTCAATTTCACTTCCGTTATAAATTGCTACCCCTGCACTGTCGTATCCTCTGTATTCCAATCTTTTTAAACCTTTTAAAATGATTGGATAAGCGTCTTTATCGCCTATATAACCTACAATTCCACACATATATTATTTAATTTGGTTCCGTGTAATAAATTTGCAATTTTAATTTATTTTCTTCACTTAATGTAGAATTTCCATATAAAATTGTGCTTTTCGGCGACATAACACCAGATGCGGGGATTTTTCTAATATTTATGTCATCATCAGGATTTACTTTTTGAAAATTTAGATTTTTGACATTCTGAGAAACTACAATACCCAAAGGCACGTTTAAACTGTCTTTGTTTATCAAATTACTGATGTGGTTTGTGATACGCAACTTATAATATTTCCCTTTGTTGTCGATTCCTCTCTCTAAAGGTTCTAAGTGATTGTTAAATGCATTCGCAGGAGGAAGTCCGTTAGTAGGGTCAACCATATAATCAATTAAAACGTTATTGGTGTTTAAATTATAAATAGAGATTCTGTCGGGTTCTGTACTGCCTCCCGAAATCATATTTTGATTGACATATAATTTTAAACTGGCTTCGTTTATCAACCATTTTTTGGCGCGTAACAATTCCAATTCATCGGCAACGCCATTGTTGTCATTGTCTTCTCCGAAAAGTTTTATAACAGAAAGAACTCCTTCACCTCCTTGAAGATAGAGATTTTCACTGCCATTAATGGTATCAGCATTTGCCAAGTCAGAAAGAATGTGGGAAGGCAATTCGGAATTTTCAAATAGATTGACGCTTACGCCTCCAAAGTTCATTTCAAAAATTTGTTGCGCCCATTCATCCTCATCATTTTTATTGCTGTAATGAATGGTTACTTTTGCATCCGATGCATCAAAAAAGAACAGATTTCCTTCATTATTCGGAACATCTACCTTGAAGTATAATCCTCTTAAGTAATTTCTGAAGTTGTTGTTGTTTCGCAACTCGTCCGAACCTTCTTTATCGATAATTTTATTCTGGAAATAATCTTTAGACAAGGCTATTCGTAATCCGGGAGCAATTTTTTCTTGATTATCCTCTCCTTTCCGAATCACAAATCCTTCTTTTGAAGGTTTAAAATTTTCGATTCTGCCTAGTTCACTGCCGATAAAATTATCAAAATCTTGACCTTGATTGCTGTAATACGGTTGAATTTCTTCAAAACCTGTTGACGGATCAAAATCGCGCAAATAGTATCCGGATTCATAAACGCTGATGTTTATTGGTGTATTTCCGTAAATTGAATCCAGTTTATAAGTTACTGTGGTGTCCACCGGAATTTCAGTTGAATAAAAAGGAATATAAACAAAAACGCTGTCCACACGTGCGTTGTCTCCAAAAATGGGATTGTTGGCAGGCAAAACAACTTGAGATACAAAATTGGATGTGGATGTTCCAAAAACCGGATCATTGTAAAAACCCAATCGGTACGATTCTAAGCGATTGGTCTGCACCGAATTAATTTTTTTGCTGTACGCGATAATAGTATGAGAATCATCTAAAATCCCGTGAGGCTCTTCATCTCCGATGATTTCAGAACCGATTGTACTTATATCTTCGTGGCATGAGGAAATTGTCAATAAACCAATTAATAACAAACCTGCATAATATCCAATTTTTCGATTATTCATAAATCGTAATAAGTTTATTCTAAATGTTCTTTATAGAAATCGATATACGCCTGAGAAAACTCTTCCATAGCCTGATAATTCAGTACCGGTTTTTCAGATTTTTCGATTAATCCTTGCAGTTCGGGATGTATTTCTTTTGACCCGACAATTAATGCATCCGAGTTTTGAATGGCATTTTTCATCAGATTCACATAAGTTGCCTCTTTCATTTTATCAATGGAATCGTCATCAAATTCATCAAACTTGAGTTTGCTCCAAGTTTTATCGCCTAGCTCACCTTCAAACCCTTGATTGTAAACTGAAAATACAATTTTACTGTCTTCAAATAAAGGTTCGTTGCTGTAATATTTTTTTATGTACAATGGCAAAAAGGAAGCAAGCCATCCGTGGACGTGGATTATATCGGGTGCCCAGTTTAATTTTTTTACAGTTTCGACCACACCTTTGGCAAAGAAAATAGCACGTTCATCGTTATCGGAAAACAGTTCTCCGTTTTCATCAGTATAGGTTGCTTTTCTCTTAAAGTATTCGTCGTTGTCGATAAAGTAAACTTGGATTCGCTCTTTGGGAATCGTTGCCACTTTAATAATCAGTGGCATATCCATATCGTTAATTACCAAATTCATTCCTGACAAGCGAATAACTTCGTGAAGTTGGTGTCTTCGTTCATTGATGTTGCCGTAACGAGGCATAAATATTCTAATCTGTCCGCCTGCGTTATTAATCATTCTTGGAGCTTCAAACGACATTGAAGAAATCTCGGTCTCCGGCAGATAAGGTATTACCTCGGAAGACACATACAAGACTCTTTTATCTTTCATCTAATTTAATTTTTTTGGGATTTAATATAACGTTGAATGTTATGTGTACATTTTAAAAACATGCAAAATTACGAAATTTTATGTAGATTGCCTTGAATATATTAATTTTGCCCGCTCAAAAAAAATTTATGCTCACCTTTACAGAGAAAAAATCCCTGATGCAGCATTTGGCAAAACTGCAAAACCAACAACTTTCTATTGGTTTTGTTCCCACAATGGGTGCATTGCATATTGGTCATTTGTCACTGGTTGAAAAATCGGTTGCAGACAATGACATTACGGTAGTGAGTATTTTTGTAAATCCGACACAGTTTGACAACCCCGCAGATTTAGAAAAATATCCCAAAAACATAGAAAAAGATATTTCATTACTGAAACCTCACGATTCTAAATTGATTGTTTTTACGCCTTCAATCAATAATATTTATGAAAATGGACTTACCTCTGAATCTTATTTTTTTGACAATCTTGAAAATGAAATGGAAGGAAAACACCGCAAAGGCCATTTTGATGGGGTAGCAACCGTTGTTTCCAAATTATTTGAGATTATCAATCCAAACAAAGCTTATTTTGGAGAAAAAGACTTTCAACAATTGCAGATTGTGCGAAAAATGGTACAGCAAAACGGGATGAAAGTTTCAATTGTAAACTGCCCTATTGTCAGAGAGAACAACGGCTTGGCAATGAGTTCGAGAAATGAAAGATTGTCGGCTGAAGAAAGGAAAAACGCTGCCATTATCTATCAAATTTTAACGGAAGTAAAGGAAAATTTTAATTCCAAAAACATTCAGGAATTAAACGAACTCGTTACGGAACGATTTTTGTCGCAATCAAATATGAAATTGGAATATTTTCAAATTGCTGACGAAGAAACCTTACAATCTATCAAAATAAAAGAATCAAATAAAAGATATCGTGCTTTTATAGCTGTTTTTATAGGTGGAGTAAGATTAATTGACAATATTGCTTTATATTAATTTTTATAATTTCTTATGTTATTACATATAGTAAAATCCAAAATTCATCGAGTACGAGTAACGGGCGCCAATTTAAATTACATCGGCAGCATTACCATTGATGAAGATTTGATGGATGCTGCTAATATTATTGAAGGCGAAAAAATCCAAGTGGTAAACAACAACAACGGAGAACGCCTTGAAACCTATGTTATTCCCGGTCCTCGCGGAAGTGGTGAAATTACACTAAACGGTGCAGCTGCACGAAAAGTAGCTCCCGGAGATGTTTTGATTTTAATCACTTATGCACTTATGGATGCAGATGAAGCCAAAAATTTCAAACCTGCTTTGGTGTTTCCTGATGAACAAACAAACCTCCTGCAATAAGTGAACAAAACACTTTCCAAAGCATTGCAAATAATTCTTCCACTTGCTCTTGGAATATTTTTAATTTGGTACACTTTCACATCTTTTTCAGAGGAACAACTTAAGGAAACAAAAGCTTTTTTTTCAAAAGCCACATACGGATATGTATTCCTTTCCGTTTTTATCAGTTTTCTTAGTCATCTTGTTCGTGCATACCGTTGGAATCTGCTTTTGGAACCGATGGGCTATAAACCGCGAATCTTCAATAATTTTCTGGCGTTATCGGTTGGGTATTTGTTTAATATTTTTATTCCGAGAAGCGGAGAAGTATCCCGAGCTATCGTTTTGGATAAATACGAAAAAGTTCCATTTCAGAAAGGTTTTGGAACCATCATTAGTGAACGGGTTGTCGATTTGATTTTATTATTGTTATTTACCGGATTGGCACTAAGCTTAGAATATGACAAACTTTTTAACTACATAAAAGATTACATTCCTGTCTCGCTATTCACCAAAATACTCATTGCAATTGCTGTTATTGCCATCAGTATTCCTTTATACATACTTTTTTCAAAATCTAAAATCAACCAACGGATAAAAAAATTTGTTTTTGGGCTTAAAGAAGGTTTTTTCAGCATTTTAAAAATGCGCCGAAATGCAGAATTTATTATTTTATCACTACTGATTTGGATTCTATACGTACTGTCTTTTTATGCCGCTTTTTTAGCACTGCCCACCACAGCGGCAATCCCTTTTGGAGTCGTCATTATTTCCTTTGTGGTAGGCAGTTTTACACTTACACTGACGCATAACGGATTTGGAGCTTATCCGGTTGCGATGGCTGCCATTTTATATGTTTTTGAAGTTTCAAAAACGGTTGGAATAGCCATCGGATGGATTGTATGGACTTCCAACATTCTTTCCCTGTTAATTCTCGGCATCTTTGCATTATTAATTCTTCCGATTTACAATAAAATTTAACAATTAAATTTGTTATCTTTTCGTTTTATTTTGAATTAACAATAAAGATATCAACAAATATGTCTAAAGTACTATTCTTTATCTCATTGATTTGTTTCTGTATTCCGGTTAATTCACAACATATTTACAAAGAATTTCAATCGAAAATTTTAAATGAAACCAGGCGAATAAAGATTCAACTCCCGCGAAATTATGAGAAGAACACCAAAAAGCAATATCCCATTGTTGTGGTTCTTGACGGCGACTATCTTTTTGAGCCCGTTGCCGGAAATATTGATTATTTAAGTTATTGGGAAGATATTCCCGAATCGATTGTAGTAGGAATTATGCAGGGACAATCTCGTTACGATGACACTTCCTACGATGAGGTTACCTTTTTGCCAATAGATAAAGGTGAAGATTTTTTTGAATTTATCGGTATGGAACTGATGCCCTATCTCGATAAAGAATATCGTACTGCAAAATTTGTTATTGCAGTCGGACACGATGTTACCGCAAATTTTTTAAATTATTATTTGTTTAAAGATTTCGTTTTATTTGATGGATTTATCATATTCAGTCCGGACTTATCGCCAATGATGGAAGAACGAATCACAGAAAGAATTCCACATATCAGAAAGAAAATTTTTTATTACTTGGCTACCGCTCAAAATGACGTAATCAGATTAAAAGAAGACACGGAAAGATTAAATTTGATGCTAAACAACTTAAAATCAGATTTTTTCTATTACTATTACAACAATTTTGAAAGTGCCAATCACTACACTTTGGTCAGTCAAGGAATTCCCGTTGCTTTAGAACGTATATTTTCAGTTTACAAACCCATAACAAAACAAGAATACGATGACGTTTTATTGACGCTCGAAACACCACTTTATGATTATTTAGTAAACAAATACGAAGTAATTAAAGATTTGTTTGGTTTAAAAAATGATATTCGGATTCAGGATATATTAGCTATTGGCTCCGCTGTTGAACACAGAAAAAGATGGGAAGAATTAGAAAAATTAGGCAAACTTTGCTTAAAACAATATCCCGAAAAAACACTTGGCAATTATTATGTGGGCAGATATTACGAAGAAACCGGAAAATACAATCAGGCTATTCGAACTTTTAGAAATAGTTTTGGAAAAGAGAATGTTGACTTCATAACAGTGGAATCGTTATTAAATCGCGCCGATGCAATTAAATTAAAGCATGAGTAAAAAATATCTTTATCTTTGATGTGTATCCTAATAAAACATTTTGACCAAAATTAAAACTACATTTTTCTGTCAAAACTGCGGTGCTCAATTTGCAAAATGGCAAGGACAATGCACTTCTTGTAAAGAGTGGAATACCATTTCCGAAGAAATTATTCAGAAAGAAGAAAAAGCTGCTTGGAAATCTTCAAGTAATTCTTCCCAACGTGTCTCTAAACCACAATTACTTTCAGAAATATCAAGTGAAACACATGCGAGAATCAATACGGGAAGCGAAGAGCTCAACCGGATTCTTGGCGGCGGTTTGGTAGCCGGTTCGCTTACGCTTTTGGGTGGAGAACCCGGTATCGGAAAAAGTACGCTTATGCTCCAGATTGCTTTAAAACTTCCCTACAAAACGCTTTATGTTTCAGGTGAAGAAAGTGCGCAGCAAATAAAAATGCGAGCAGAACGCATTTACCCGAATTCTAATCAGTGTTTTATACTTACAGAAACAAAAACGCAAAATATTTTTAGAAACATCGAAGATTTGCAACCCGATATTGTTGTTATCGACTCCATACAAACCTTGCACACAGATTATATTGAAAGCAGCGCAGGCACCATTTCTCAAATTCGAGAAACAGCGACAGAATTAATCAAATTTGCAAAAGAGACAAACACACCGGTCATTCTGATTGGCCACATAACCAAAGACGGAAATATTGCAGGTCCCAAAGTATTGGAACATATGGTTGATACCGTTCTTCAATTTGAGGGAGACCGGAGTCATCTTTACCGAATTTTGCGCGCTCATAAAAACCGCTTTGGAAGTACTAATGAACTGGGGATTTTTGAAATGCAAGGCAATGGTTTGCGAGAAGTTTCAAACCCGTCAGAAATACTGATTTCCGAAAATCAAGAAGATTTAAGCGGAACAGCCATCGCTGCCACACTTGAAGGAATGCGTCCTTTGATGATTGAAATTCAAGCCTTGGTTAGCAGTGCAGTTTATGGAACTCCGCAGCGAAGCGCAACAGGATATAATGCCAAACGGTTAAACATGCTTCTCGCTGTTCTTGAAAAACGTGCAGGATTCAAATTGGGAGCCAAGGATGTATTTTTAAATATTACCGGAGGAATCAGCATTGACGACCCTGCTATTGATTTAGCTGTAACTGCTGCTGTATTATCCTCAAATGTTGACATTGCTATTAACAAACGTATGTGTTTTGCAGCAGAAATTGGTTTGGCAGGGGAAGTAAGACCCGTAACTCGAATTGAACAAAGGATTTTAGAAGCAGAAAAACTTGGATTTCATACCATTGTCATTTCAAAATACAGCAAAGTTCCTAAAAATAAATTCCATATAAATATCATCAGGCTGGGAAAAGTTCATGATTTAGTACGTCATCTTTTTGATTGATTTACCTGCGGATATTTATCGGAGTTATTCCTCCTCATCATAATAATCAAATAAGAAATCGTTGTAAGGAAAACGAGTAACGTGAATTTCTTTTACGCGTTTGTACACCATTTCCCGAAATTCATCGATATTTTCTTTGTTTAAGGCCGAGATAAAAATAGCATCTCCATCAGCACGCGCCATCCAAGTTTGCTGCCATTCTGAAAGTGTATAATGAGTTGCATTACGTTCCGTTGTCAAATCATCCGATTTAATTTCTTCCTGTTTGTACGCATCGATTTTATTAAACACCATCAATGTAGGTTTTTCAGCTGCATTGATTTCTTTCAAAACCACATTAACCGAGTCTATATGATGTTCAAAAGACGGATGTGAAATATCCACAACATGCAACAACAAATCTGCTTCTCGTACTTCATCCAAAGTTCCTTTAAAAGATTCAACCAACTGAGTGGGAAGCTTTCTAATAAATCCTACGGTATCTGTCAATAAAAATGGCAAATTACCGATAACGACTTTACGAACGGTTGTATCTAAGGTGGCAAACAATTTGTCTTCGGCAAAAACTTCACTTTTGCTGAGCACATTCATCAAGGTAGATTTTCCGACATTGGTATATCCTACTAAAGCTACACGAACCAACGAACCGCGATTGCCACGTTGCACTTCCATTTGTCGGTCAATTTTTCGAAGTCTTTCTTTAAGTAGTGCGATTCTGTCCCGCACAATTCGACGGTCGGTTTCAATTTCTCGCTCTCCGGGACCGCGCATTCCAATTCCTCCACGTTGCCTTTCCAAGTGCGTCCACATTCCTGCCAAACGGGGAAGCATGTATTCATATTGCGCCAATTCAACTTGAGTTCGGGCATAACTCGTTTTTGCGCGCTGTGCAAATATGTCTAAAATCAAATTCGTCCGATCCACCACCTTACACTCAAGGAATCGTTCGATATTCTTTTGCTGTGCCGGAGAAAGTTCGTCGTCAAAAATAGCTGTATCGATATCGTACTCCACCACATAATTACGCACTTCTTCCAATTTTCCGGATCCTATAAAAGTTTTGGGATTCGGCACATCCAAACGTTGGGAAAATCTTTTAAAAACTTCACCTCCGGCCGTATAAGCCAGAAATTCAAGTTCGTCCATATATTCCTTGCTCGTGGCTTCATCCTGCAAAGGCGTAATAAGCCCAATCAGAACGGTTTTTTCGTATTCTCTGTTTGTTTCTTCAATCATGGCTACCAAGATAAACTAAAAATTAAAAAAAGTGATGCTTATAAATTAAGGATTTTAATCTTACTGATTTTTATATTAGTAAATTTTAAATTTAGCTTTATCTAAATTTTATATTACCAGCCTTAAATATTATATTTGCACAAATCTATTTTTTATGCTTACGAGAGCAGAAGAAAATTATTTAAAGTCGATTTATCATCTGGAAGCTGAATTTGCAGATGCCGTAAATACAAATGCAATTGCCGAATATATGGAAACAAAGCCTTCTTCGGTTACTGACATGATACGGCGGTTATCGGATAAAGATTTAGTTCTTTACCAACGTTACAAAGGCGTGTTGCTTTCAGATTCAGGAAAAAAAATCGCTACCAACGTCATTCGAAGACATCGATTGTGGGAAGTTTTTTTAGTTGAAAAGTTAAATTTCCAATGGGATGAAGTCCATGAAATAGCCGAACAATTAGAACATGTTCAATCCGAAGAACTTATTTACAGACTTGACGATTTTTTAAACAATCCTGAAACGGATCCTCACGGCGATCCCATTCCCAATGCTGAAGGAGTGATAAAACCAATAAAGAAAAAGCTTCTTTCTGAAGTTGAAGTCAATAAAACCGTTACTTGTATAGGCGTAAAAGAATCTTCTTCAGATTTCCTCCAATTTTTAAATCGAATCGGAATACAAATCGGTACTGAAATAAAAATCCTCTCCAAAGAATCTTTTGACAATTCTGTTGTTGTCGAATATAATACAAGGAAAATATCGCTTTCACAAAAGGCAAGTGGGAATCTATTTATCGAAACCTTATAAAACCAATTATTATGCGTTTATGGATAGTTTTTTGTGTTGTAATGTTTTTTGGATGCAAAAATCCGGAAGTTTCTTCAGACAAGCTTCGCGTAGTGACTACAACAAATATTATTTCGGACATAATTTACCAAATCGCAGGAGATGTTATTGATCTTGAACATTTGATGGTTTCAGGTGTTGACCCTCATTTATACAGAGCCAGCGAAGGCGATGTGATGAAGCTGTACAATGCCGATGTTATTTTTTACAACGGACTTCATCTGGAAGGAAAATTATCTGATGTTTTTTCTAGGATTGAAGGAAATCAAAAAATTATATCTCTTGGAGAATTCCTGCCCGAAAACGAGCTGATTTCTTCGGAAAACTTCGGCGGTAATTACGACCCGCACGTTTGGTTTGATATCCGTTTGATTCAAAAATTTTCAGATAAAATCACAGAAGTACTTTCGGAATCAAATCCTGAAAACACTGATTTATTTAAAAAAAATAACCAAATATTTCAGCAAAAACTAATACAATTAGACAAAGATCTCAAGCAAATAATTGCATCCATACCACTAGAAAAACGCATTTTGATTACAGCTCATGATGCTTTCAGTTATTTTGGCAGAGCTTATGATTTTGAAGTAAGAGGGCTTCAAGGAATTTCAACTATTACCGAAGCAGGAGTCAAGGATGTTCGAGATTTGAGCAATTTTATCGTCACTCATAAAATAAAAGCTGTTTTTGTAGAAAATTCAGTTCCCCGCAGAACGATTGAAGCTCTTCAGGCAGCAGTACGATCACAAGGACATGAGGTAACTATCGGCGGCACTCTCTACAGCGATTCCTTGGGCACTCCGAGAACTGAGGAAGGAACATACGTTGGGATGTATCGGTACAATGTAGAAACCATAGTAAATGCGCTTCGATGAAAAATAATGAATACGCAATTAAAGTAGATGATTTGACCGTAGCTTATGATTACAAGCCGGTTCTTTGGGATATTGACTTAGCGGTTCCAAAAGGAGTGTTAATGGCAATTGTGGGACCTAACGGAGCGGGGAAATCCACCTTAATTAAAACCATTCTCGGAATTATAAAACCTGTAGCAGGAACAGTATCTGTTTGTGGAAAACCGTATAAAAAGAACAGAAAAACCATTGCTTATGTTCCACAAAAAGGAAGTGTTGATTGGGATTTTCCAACCACAGTTTTTGATGTTGTTTTAATGGGAACTTATGGCCAACTCGGATGGATAAAACGTCCGGGAAGCAAAGAACGAAGAACTGCTTTAGAAGCCATGGAACGAGTGGGAATGAGCAATTATCGCAACAGGCAAATAAGCCAATTGAGCGGCGGACAGCAACAACGGGTATTTCTTGCCCGTGCGCTTGCACAAGAAGCCGAAATCTATATTATGGACGAGCCACTTCAAGGAGTGGACGCAACTACAGAAATCGCCATTATTAACATTCTCAAAGAATTACGAAAATATGGGAAAACTGTAATTGTTGTACATCACGATTTACAAACAGTTCCTGAATATTTTGACTGGGTTACTTTTCTCAATGTAAAGAAAATTGCAACCGGTCCCATCAAAGATATTTTTAATGATGAAAATCTTACCAAAACTTATGGAATCAACTACAAAGTAGCTCTAAACCCATGATGGAATATTTTTCTCTCTTTTGGATTGATTATACCGTGCGTACCATTACTTTGGGAACAGCAGTATTGGGTGCTATGAGTGGTATGTTGGGGAGTTTTGCCGTTCTCCGGAAAGAGAGTTTGCTGGGGGATGCTATTTCCCATGCAGCATTGCCCGGAATCGCCATTGCTTTTTTGATTACCGGAACAAAAGATATGGGAATTTTGTTGTTGGGCGCAATCATCAGTGGATTAACAGCAGCATTTTGGATTCGGAAAATTGTTACCCGAACACATCTTAAAACCGACACAGCGCTAGGACTCATTCTTTCAGTTTTTTTCGGTTTTGGAATGTTGTTGCTTACATTTATACAGAAAATCCCCGATGCAAATCAATCCGGATTGGATAGTTATCTTTTCGGTCAAGCTGCAACTTTAGTAGAAGACGACGTAAAGCTGATGACTATTGTTGCCGGCATATCTTTTTTTTTCCTCATTTTATTTTGGAAAGAATTTAAAATCTTACTTTTTGATTCGGAATATGCTCATACCATTGGGATTCCCACCCGTTTTATTGACTCATTAATTACTTTTTTTATTGTTATTGCCATTGTTATCGGACTCCAGACGGTAGGTGTGGTTTTAATGAGCGCATTGCTTCTTGCTCCGGCAGCCGCAGCTCGACAATGGACAAACCGATTGAGCAGTATGGTTGTTCTGGCAGGGATATTCGGAGCTTTTTCTGGTATTTTCGGAACAGCAGTCAGTGCCACAGAAAGCAACCTCCCGACAGGTCCTGTAATTGTCTTGGTAGCAGGAGTTTTTGTCTTGTTTTCTTTTCTTTTTTCACCTCGAGGATTCGTTGTCAAACAAGTGAATTATTTTAAAAACCGTAAAGATTTAAAACGCATTAAAACCCTTCAGTTAATGTATGATATTGCAAAAACCCATGAGAATATTGAGCATCCACATTCGGTAAGAATTTTAAATAATTTTCAAGGGTATTCAAAAAGTGTTTTATCAGCTTTGGAAGATGAAGGATGGATTAGATTACAGAATGGAAATTGGTCACTGACACAAAGTGGATTTAATAAAATTACAACATTTTTATCAACCGAAAAAGAATGACAATCCCACAAATTGAAATACAACTCATTGCAGTGCTGACAGCTGTTGCTTGCAGTATTTTAGGGGTTTTTCTCGTTCTGCGAAAAATGGCAATGATCAGTGACGCCATCAGTCATTCTATTTTACCGGGAATTGTTATCGGATTTTTTATTACGCAAGATTTAAACTCTCCTTTATTGATATTATTTGCAGCTTTAACCGGCGTCATCACCGTTTTTCTGGTTGAATCCATTCAAAAGTCAGGCTTGGTAAAAGAAGATACCGCTATCGGACTTGTTTTTCCGATTCTCTTCAGTATCGGTATTCTTTTAATTTCACAAAATGCTCGAGACATTCATCTGGATATGGATGCGGTTCTTTTGGGTGAATTAGCATTTGCTCCATTTGACCGTTTCATATTAAACAACTTGGATTTAGGTCCTAAATCTTTGTGGAATATGGGTGTTGTTCTGTTAATCATAATTATACTTCTCTTGTTATTTTTCAAAGAGCTAAAAATCAGCACTTTTGACACCGGGCTTTCTTTGACTTTGGGATTCTCACCGGTTATAATTCACTACGGATTGATGACAGTTTCATCTGTAACTATCGTTAGTGCTTTTAACGCTGTTGGAGCCATTTTAGTCGTGGCGTTAATTATCGCTCCGGCTTCTTCTGCTTACATGCTTACAGAAAATTTAAAAAAAATGATTCTAATTGCTGCTTTTATTGCGGCATTTTCAGCTGTAACCGGATATTGGGTAGCGCATTTGACAGATACTTCTATTGCAGGTTCCATTGCTACGACACTCGGAGTGGTATTTTTTATCGTGTTTTTCAGTGCGCCAAAAAAAGGACTCTTGGCTGTTTCGTATCGTAGAAGAAAACAAAAAACAGAAGTGTCCCTCATTTCCTTTTTATTACATCTTAGTCGGCATACCGATATTAAAGAGCGACATGTGAACCATCTACAAGAACATATAAATTGGGGGGAAGTAAAATCCAGGAAGGTGTTGCACCTAGCAAGGAAAAACGAATTAATCAGTATTAATTCGTCAAATATTATTTCATTGACAGATAAGGGTCAGGAATTTACCGAAAAATCTTTGAGGTATATTTTGGAAAATAAAGACGAAAAAATCGAAACGCTTAAAAAAGACTTCTTTTCTTATTAATTATTTTCTTACTTTCTTTTTGCGGAAATATCATATCAATTTCAATTGATTTACAATCTCCTGCAACGACGTTTTTGCATCGCCAAATAAGATGCTGCAATTATCCATCCCGAAAAGGTCATTCTGAACTCCTGCATAACCGGTACTCATGCTTCTTTTCATAACTACCACCTGTTTTGCCAAATGAGTGCGAATAATCGGCATTCCGTAAATCGGACTGTTCGGATTGTTTTCTGCCGCCGGATTGACTACGTCATTTGCACCAATAACCAAAACTACATCGTATTGAGACATGATTTCATTTCCTTCTTCCATTTCTTTCAATCGGGCATAATCTACATTGGCTTCGGCAAGAAGCACATTCATATGTCCGGGCATTCTTCCTGCGACCGGATGAATGATATAATCAACTTCACATTGTCTTTTTTCCAAGATTTGTTGCATCTGACCACAGACATGTTGTGCTTGAGCAACTGCCAAGCCATAACCGGGTACTACTGCTACTTTTTGAGCAAAAGATAATGACAATGCTGTTTCAGTCACACTGATCTCTTTAATTTCCTGTACTACATCAGAATCTCCACTCACTCCGGATTTTTTAAATTTCCCGGCAAGAACATTCATCAAAGAGCGATTCATAGCTTTTGTCATCAGAACAGTCAAAATTAATCCGGCAGCGCCTACCAAAATCCCTCCGGCAATCATTACCCTATTTCCAATTGCAAATCCTGCAAAAGCTGTGGCTATACCTGTAATACTATTCAACAAAGAAATTACGACAGGCATATCCGCTCCTCCGATAGGAAGCACAAACAATACGCCGTAAATTACTGCAATTGCGGACAGAAAATACATAAAAACAGTTAAGCTGATCGGCTGAAATCCTGAGAAATAGACTATAGGAAGCACCACTAATGAAAGTAAAAGGATTCTTGCAGTGAATACAGTCATCATTTTGCGGTTGTCTTTTACTTTTCCCGATAATTTACGTTCTGCAAGAATACTTCCGGAAAAAGCAATGGCACCGGTTACCATTCCTGTTGTTAATAAAGCAAGCGTTCCTATTCCGGCTGCCGTCAACTCATTTACCATTGTTAAATTAAGTTGCTGTTGAATGACATCTGCTTCAATTAATCCAAGAATCATCGCACAACCTCCACCGGTTGCATTAAATATCGATACCATTTGCGGCATATCCGTCATGGGAACTTTATCTGACATTCGCTTTCCTATTATTGTTCCGGCAGCAATAGCCACTAAAAGTATTACCAGATTCGTTGTCCGGTTAAACTCCAATTCTTCATTCATAGCCAATATAAATGTAAGAACAACAGCCAGTATCATTCCAAAAGCAGCAATGGCATTTCCGGTTTTGGCACGTACCGGAGAGCTCATAAACTTTAATCCCAGGATAAAAGAAATGGTTGCTAACAAATAGCCAATCTCAATAAATGTACTCATGAGTCTGTTAGTTTAAGAAACTAAGGTTAGTTTCAGGGTTGGTTGTTTTAGTTTTATTTATTTCTTGGAGTTAAACATTTTTAACATCCGACCGGTGACAAAAAAGCCTCCGGAAATATTTAAAGTCCCGAGGAAAACGGCTATTCCTCCAAGAATGAGATTTAGATAATCATCAGGTTCCACTTTCATAATCATAATGACCGCTCCCACCAAGATTACGCCACTGATAGCATTGGCTCCCGACATAAGCGGCGTATGCAAAATTGCAGGGACATTTCCGATAACTTCAATTCCAATAAAAATACAGAAAATGACGAAGTAAATTTCTGACATGTATAAATCAATGAATTCCATAAGGTTAAATAGTTTGAGATTCTACAAAATGAGGATGGGTAAAATTTCCTTCAAACATGATTTGACTTCCATCGATTAATGGGTCATTTTCTTTAGCCTTCGCCAAATGTTTCAAGAAAGAGAAAAAATTATTTGAAAGTAATTTTGAAGCTGCTGCCGGAATTTCTGTTGATAAGTTTGAATTTCCAACTATTGTAACTCCTTTATGAACAATAATTTCATTATTTTTTGACAAAGCGCAATTTCCTCCTTGTTCAGCAGCAAGGTCGATAATAATACTTCCCTCTTTCATTGCTTCCACCGATCTGTTTTCTATCAATAGCGGAGCTTTTCTTCCAGGAATATTCGCTGTACTTATTACAATATCGGCTGAAGAAATATGCTTGTGAATAAGTTCTTTTTGTTTGGCTTTGTATTCATCGCTTTGTTCCACCGCATAACCTCCAGCACTTTCTGACTCTTGATGACCTTCAACTTCTACAAAAGTGGCTCCCAAACTTCTAACTTCTTCTCCCGCTGCAGATCGCACATCAAATGCTTCTACGATTGCACCTAATCTTCTTGCGGTTGCAATTGCTTGCAGTCCGGCTACTCCGGCACCTAAAATCAACACTTTGGCAGGCGTAATTGTTCCGGCTGCTGTAGTAAACATCGGTAGAACCCCGTTGAATAATGCAGATGCTTTAATTACTGCACGATATCCGGCTAAAGATGCCATAGACGACAAAACATCCATCGATTGTGCAAGTGTGGTTCGCGGTAGTAAATCCAAACTTGATACGGTTAATTTATTTTTCTCATAAATATCAAGTCGATTGCGATAAAACAAAGGGTTATAGATTCCGATAAAATGGGTTCCTTCCTGAATTTCTTCTCCATTATAAACATGGTTTAAAGAAATAACATAAAATGCAGATGCAAATATTTCTTCACGAGAAGCTGCAGAAGCACCGGTTTCTTCATATTCTGCATCTGATATTCCAAGAGAACTGCCTAATCCGGATTCGACAAGAACAGTCCACTTAAGTTCGGAAACGATTCGTTTGGTTTCTTTGGGCAGGATACAAACACGAGAATCTTCAGGTGTTTTCAGGAATCCTACCAAGATTGGTTTTGGTTGGTTGGTCATAAGTTGTTTCTAATTCCAGTAGGACAAAAATAAGTAATAATTATGGTGCAAATTAAGGAAAAATTCCTCGAAGAATATAAGCTTGTTCAATTCGTTCTATGGCGATGCAAAATGCAGCCGTTCTTAAATCTACATTTTTCTCGTCAGCATAATCATTCACCTTATCAAAATTGGATTTCATTTTCTTTTCTATTCTTTTTAGAATCTCTTCCAAATGCCACATTTCGCCGTTTCTGTTTTGAAGCCACTCAAAATAGCTGCCTATTACTCCGCCGGAATTACATAAAATATCTGGAATGATACTAATATTTCTTTCTAATAATATTTGCTCGCCTTCTTTATCAGTAGGACCGTTTGCGCCTTCTGCTATTAATCTTGCTTTTATATGCGGTGCATTGTCTTTGGTAATTTGATTTCCGAGAGCTGCGGGAATGAAATAATCGCAATCTATCTCAAAAAAATCTTCGTTTTCTATAGGTGAAGCTTGTGCATAATCCTTGATGCTTCCTTTGTTGATTTGAGTATAAGCATACAATTTTTCAACATCAATACCCTCTGCATTCGCTATAGAACCAAAAGCATCTTGAACGCCTACCATTAAAGCTCCTTCACGCATCAAGAAATTAGAAGCCCAATATCCGACATTTCCGAATCCTTGGACAATAAATTTTTTCCCTTTAAGCGACTCTCCCATTTTTTCAGTCCAAAAGCGAATCATCAGATAGACTCCAAAACCTGTGGAACGGTCTCTTCCTTCCAAGCCTCCACTTCCGATTGGTTTTCCTGTTACCACGTGCATATTCTTGCTTCTTTCCGGAGTGCTTTTGGTTGACATATAAGTATCGGCAATCCAGGCCATGGTTTGCGGATTTGTATTCACATCCGGTGCAGGAATATCGTGTTCGGGACCGATATTTTCACCAAGCGCATAGGTGAATCTTCTGGTAATTCGTTCCAACTCATTTATAGAGTATTTTGAAGGATCCAGTTTTATTCCACCTTTAGCACCTCCATAAGGAATTCCAGCCAAAGAGGTTTTCCAAGTCATCCACATAGCCAATGCCCGCGTAGCATTAATATCTACCGTAGGATGATAACGCAATCCTCCTTTATACGGACCTAAAGCATTGTTGTGTTGCACTCTGTAACCCGTGAAAACTTCAACATCCCCATTGTCCATCTTAACAGGAAAATTGATGAGAATTTCAGTGTTTGGAACTTCTAAGATTTTCCGAATATTCGGATTTAATTTGATTTGGTCGGCTGCGTGATTAAATTGTTGAAGGACATTTTCTAACAATCCGTGTTTTGCAGGTACCGATTGCTCCTCTGTAACATGTATCATAAGCTGTATTTTGGTAAGAATTTTTGGGGATTCTTCCTTTTCTATCAAAGATAAAACAAAGAAAGTTTAAAAATGCAAAAAATCAAACCTTCTTTTCTTTTTTTATATTCTTTGGAGCTTTAAAAAATGATTTTATTTAATAAAACAGTTAATAATTCAACGTGTCAACAGAAGAAATCGGAAAGTAAATCACGCCACTAATCTTAAAAAGCAATACAATCTAATTTTTCTTTAAGTTTCGTCTGCATTGCAAAAAACGGCTCATGCAAATCTTCGGACAGCGGTTCAGCATATGGTATTTCTTCTTTAAACGGATCTACTTCTTTGCCATTTTTCCAGAATCTGTAACAGACATGAGGTCCGCTGGTATTTCCGGTCATCCCAATCCAGCCAATTACTTCGCCTTGTCTGACATATTCTCCAACTTTTACATTTCTGGCTTTCATATGCAGGTACTGGGTTTCATAAGTACTGTTATGTCGAATTTTTACATAATTTCCGTTCCCCCCACGATATTCCGATTTACTTACCACACCGTCTGCAGTGGCAAGTATTGGAGTTCCTACGGGTGCGGCAAAATCCGTTCCTCGGTGCGGACGTAATTGATATCCGTAATAAGCGATTCTTCTATTCAAATTATAGCGAGAAGAAATTCTGCTAAATTTTACAGGAGCTTGCAAAAAAGCACGTCTTAAATTGTTTGCATTTTCATCAAAATAACCTACCAGACTGTTTTCATTTGAGTCTTCAGCATCAAAACGGAAGGCGTATAAAGGCTTGCCGTGATGTTCGAAATAAGCGGCCTTTATTTCATGTAATCCTGCTGAAATCGTATCATCAATAACTTTTTCAGTATAGACTACTTTAAAGCGATCGCCTTGTTGCAACCGGAAAAAATTAATTGTCCACGCAAAAATATTTGCCAATTTATCCGTCATATAAGGACTTAAGTTTTGTTCGTCCAAGGTAACTGAAAGGGAATGGTTAATAATTCCGGAAGCTTCTTTTTCAACATAGGTTACCGGTTTGCTGTATTTTTTTAATGCGACAGTGTCTCTAAAATCAACGACTGAAAAATCCACTTTAGAGTTTTGATAAATAAACACTTGAGTTTTATTGATGGAATCCTTGGAATTTAGAAGAATGTAAGGATTTCCAATTCGGATTCGCCGAACGTCAAAGCTGTCTTTGTACTTTGTGGCAACTTCCATTATTTTATCATAAGGAACTCCGTTAGAGCCTAAAATATCACCAAAAGTATCACCTCTTCTGATAGTATCATGGACGATATTAAAATCATCCAACACATATCCGAATGCTTTATTTGGGGTATATAATTCTGCCAAGCGGTCATCGGCAGGTTCTCCGATATCGTGATTTTTTTTACACGATGCAAAAAGGAGTAAAGGAAGAACTAAAACTAGTAGCTTTCTCAAAATAAAATGATTTTTATCAATTGCAAAATTATTTAATTATTTGGTTATAAACGGATGACGAAGCCCTTTATATTCAATTAAAGTTGCTTTTAACGATCCGACAGCCAATTCTGCTCTAATTAAAAGTGGAATTTTATTCTCATCATCGCTAATCCATACAGTCAGACTTTCTTTTTCTCGAAAGACTCTTCCTGACTGGACATAAGGCCTGAATATCAAACTGGGAACGGTTCCAAATCTGGTGCTTAATTGTTCCCGACCGAGAAATCTCATTTGAAATTTAAAGTTTTCATTGTCAAAAAACATATTAATTTCAACGATATCGCCTTCTTTAAGATTATTGATATCGATATGATTCCGCAAATAATAGAACGCTGAAATCATATCTTGCGTATTTTCTTCTATTGAAAAAATGCTGGTTAAATCTTTTTCTCTGTCTTTGACTGTAGCTTTTGATATTTGGTGATTAAAATCTACTCGAATGTCTTTGGTGTAGCCACCTTCATAAATATCTCGAACAAAATGAAGGGGCAAGTCGGTTTCTTTTTCTATATAACTTTGATAATCGTCGCGTACTTTAAAAAACCATCGAGAAACGCCTACGGTTTCTCCAAATCCTTTTACGTGATGTACTTTTCTCCCACGGAATGCTTTTTCTTCAACTTCTAAGGTTGCATATCCTGCTGTTACGAATCCATAATGAACACGGAATCTAAACCATTCGCCGTCTTTATATGCTTTTTGTTGAGCTGTTACAGCAACCGAGAAGCTTCCTAATATAAGGAGTATTATTAATTTCTTCATTCTGTGAGAATCATTTGAATTATTGTACGGTTGCTGGTTTTACAATATTCATTCCAAAATCACGAATCTTCTTTTAGTAAGAGAAAAACATAGAACAAATATTGAAAATTACTTGTTCTATGTTTTTTTATAAATTCGCAATTGTTACAGGGTGCCTCTTTGCGCTTGTTCTCTTTCGATTGATTCAAAAAGCGCTTTAAAGTTTCCTGCACCAAAACCTCGGGCTCCCATTCTTTGGATTATTTCAAAAAACAAGGTGGGTCTGTCCTGAACCGGTTTTGTAAATATTTGCAATAAATATCCCTCTTCGTCCGCATCTACTAAGATAGAATACTTTTGAAGTTCTTGGATATCTTCTTTCATTATTTTCATATGGTCTCCCAAACGGCGCGGAATGTCGTCATAATAAGCTTGTGGGGGCGGTGGTAAAAACTCAACCCCTCTTTCTTTCAGTTGTCTTACGGTTGAGACAATATCATCTGTCGTAACTGCAATATGTTGTACGCCTTCGCCTTCGTAAAAATCTAAATACTCTTCTATTTGTGATTTTTTCTTTCCTTCTGCCGGCTCGTTGATGGGAAATTTAATTCTTCCGTTCCCGTTGCTCATTACTTTACTCATCAGCGCAGAATATTCTGTGTGGATTTGTTTGTCATCGAAAGAAAGGAAATTTACAAAGCCCATTACTTGCTCATACCAAGAAACCCATTTATTCATTTGATTCCAACCGACATTTCCCACCATGTGATCAATGTATTTTAGTCCTAAAGTGGGCGGATTGTAATCGCTTTCCCATTTACGGTATCCGGGCAAGAAAATTCCCTTATAATTTTTTCGTTCAACGAACATATGAATGGTTTCTCCATAGGTGTAAATTCCACTACGTACGATTTCACCATGGTCATCTTTTTCAACTGTCGGTTCCAAAAATGGCTTTGCACCTCGTTTTGTAGTTTCTTCAAAAGCACTTCGCGCATCTTCAACCCAAAGAGCAATTACTTTAACGCCATCTCCATGTTTTACAATATGGTCATTTATTGGCGATTTGCTATTCAACGGACTTGTAAGAACCAGACGAATCTTATCTTGAGCCAATACATAACTCACTTCGTCTCTGGAACCGGTTTCCAATCCTTTGTAAGCCAATGACTGAAATCCAAATGCAGTTTTGTAATAATGTGCTGATTGTTTTGCATTTCCTACATAAAGTTCAACATAATCTGTTCCTAAAAGCGGAAGAAAATCTTCTGCTCCATCAAAAATTTTTTCAAGGCCATATTCGACCGATTTTACATCTTTACTCATAAATTACTACTTAAATTCTGTGTTATTTTTTAATTTTTAAAATTTTCATTCTTTTAGCCAACTCTGGTAATAAGTGCCGTCAGCAATTTTTTCACCATCTTCAGTTAATTGTAAAGGTCTAAAGGTATCAACCATCACAGCCAATTCTTCGGTTTCTTTTTGTCCAATGCTTCGTTCCGTTGCTCCGGGTTGCGGACCGTGTGGAATTCCTGCCGGATGCAAAGTAATGTATCCCGGTTTTACATTGTTCCGACTCATAAAATCTCCATCGACATAATACAAAACTTCATCGCTGTCAATATTGCTGTGGTTGTATGGCGCAGGAATACTCAGCGGATGATAGTCATACAATCTCGGAACAAAACTGCAAATCACCATTGCTGTGGTTTCAAAAGTTTGATGAACCGGCGGCGGTTGGTGAATGCGTCCCGTAATGGGTTCGAAATCGTGAATGGATAGTGCGTAAGGATAATTATATCCGTCGTAACCAACTACATCAAAAGGATGCGCGGCGTAATCCATTTCAAAAATATCGTCTTGTTTTTTGATTTTCATCAAGAAGGAACCTTTTTCGTTATGAGTTTCCAATTCTTCAGGACGACGAATATCGCGTTCACAAAATGGGGAATGCTCCAATAATTGACCAAACCAATTCCGATATCTTTTTGGTGTATAAACAGGTTGTCGAGATTCTACTATCAAAAGACGATTGTCTTCAGTATCAAAATCAATTTGATAAATAATACCTCTTGGAACAACAAGATAATCTCCGTATTTAAAATCTAAATTTCCTAAAAAAGTACGAAGTTTTCCGCTTCCTTTATGAATAAACAAAACTTCATCCGCATCGGTATTTTTATAAAAATATTCTCTTAAAGATTTTTTGGGTGCAGCCAGAATAATACTGCAATCGCTATTTGTCAGAACAGTTTTTCTGCTTTTCAGGTAATCATCTTCCGGGCGGATATCAAAACCTTTTAATAATCTGGACTCAATATTGTTTGCTTTTGCAATCTTTGGTGCCACGCTGTACTGTTTTAGAATTTCTCTTACTTGCGTCGGACGGTGTTCGTGGTAAATATTGCTGTACATTCCGTCAAAACCTACAGTTCCGAACAATTGTTCTGCATAGAGACTGTTATCCGGCTTTCTGAATTGAATGTGTCTTTTCTGTGGAATTTTTCCCAGTTTATGATAAAACGGCATATTTCTTATTTTAATAAATCAATAAAATGTCTTTTTAAATCGAGACGCTTTATCAATTAAATCTATAACTATCATGTACTTTACAAATATCTAAAAATTTAGTGAATCTATTTTAACTAAGTAAGTTAAAAACGATATCCAAGTGCAACATGCCAGTTTCGGTAAACTTCATCCGGCACATAAGCAAATTTTACTTCCATCGGACCTAATAGCGATTCCAAACCATAACCTATAGCGATGCTATAATGCGTAATGCCTTCCAACCATTCTCCTGTTTGAAAAAGGTCATCGCCAACATTAACGATGGTAGCCGATAAATTTAAATGATTTTTTCTGATAAAATTGTAATCTATAGTTAGCGTGGAATTTAAAAAAGAATTACCTCTTAAACTCAGCGGATTATATCCTAAAAGTGGGATTATGTTATTCATTTCTTTAAATCCATAGCCTCCCAACGCAAAATCTAAAGGAGTGCTTCCGCGACTTCCGAGTTTAAAACCTCCGCCAAATTCAATATTGAAAGCAGTTTTTTGGGTAATGGGATGCGCCCAAGCAACTTTTGCTTTACCTATTGAAAAAGGTTCAAAATCTTCATTTCTTCCATAAGCATAGAGATACCAATGCCAATCGGCATGAAAATAAACACCGCGCCTGGGGAAAAATCCTGAATCTCTATTGTCGTATTTTAAAAACCCATAAGTTGATAAATAATTGGTGCTTTCAAAAATCAACCGTTGATTGTCTTCACTTTCTATCAAAGATTCACTTAAGAAGCGTAAATATTTATGCTCTCCACCCACACCAAAAATAAAACTTCGCTTAAAAATAGTTTCAAAATACAGTTGGTTGGTAAAATCATTGTATCGCAACGACAGACTGCTTAATGAGGTTGACAAATCTTCAAACAAATCCTTTTTTATAAAAGAAAGTGGAACTTGTGTGTCAAAAAAATGATATTTAGAGTTCATTCCAACACTCCAATAAAATCCTTTATCTATGTAATACTCAATATTATACCTGATGTTATCTCCGATTATTACATCTAATGAAAGAATGTCGTTATTTGTTAAAATGCGTTTTCTCGTAATATTTGCCAATGCAGCTGTTTTAAACAATTCGTCGTAATGCGCAGCAAACCTGAATGACATCCTGGAAGGGTTTTCAATTACGTTAAGAATCAATTTTGTACCATTTTCTTGATTTCTTTCCAAGCGATAATTGATACTTGTAAAGTTTCCGGTAACAGAAAGTGCATTTATTCCTTCTCCAAATTCATCATAAATCAATTTAATCGGCGGTCTGAATCGCAATTTTCCTAAAATATAACTCCTTGTATAGTATTCATTTCCATTAATTTCAACTTCGCTGATATAGAGGCTGTCGCGATTAATTTTTTCTATTTGGATTTCCGGCTTTTTTTTCTGTTGGGATGCAATTTCTTTAAAAACATCTTTAAATGGCTCAGCACTTTCTTCTCCGGATTTTATAATATTTCTGCCTTCTTGAAATGACATTACCGTAAAATTATCGATTTTCGGATGAAGATAAATATCCGTTTTAGGACGTTTGTCCACCATTGCCGAAATGGTATTAAAATTGTTGACCTGTGTTAATAATCGCAATGCCGATTGAAGTTCTTCTCGAGTTTTTAAACTGTCCTGAACATCTACACCAATTATAATATCCATCCCTTTTTCACGCACCAATTCCACCGGATAATTATTGACAACTCCACCGTCTATCATGACCGTATCATTGATTATCACCGGATTAAATATAGATGGTAATGCGCCGCTCGCTACGAGAGACTGCGGAAGAAAACCACTTTCCAGAATTATTTCTTCACCGGTTTCTGCATTGGTTGCCACACAAAAAAATGGGATGGGCAAATCACTGAAATCAGGAATGTGTGCCACATGACTAGTTAATCTTGACAATAAATTATATAAATTCTGTCCTTTGGAATATCCTGACGGTAATTCTAATTTAAATCTGTCAAAAGGAAGAATCAGCGCGTATTTTTCGGCTTCTTCTTTTTCCCGCATCGATCTTGATTTTCGCGACACTTCATCACGAATGAGAATATTAAATTGTGTAGTTGCAAAAATACTGTCAAGTTCATGAGCGGTATATCCTGAAGCGTATAGTCCGCCAATAATTGCTCCCATACTTGTTCCGCCGATGTAATCAATACGCACACCTGCTTCTTCCAAAGCTTTTAAAACTCCGATGTGTGCCAATCCTTTTGCACCGCCTCCGCTAAGCACCAATCCAACTTTCAAGTCTTGTGTCTCAGGCTCTTGAGAAAAAAGAATTGTTCCAAAAAGAAGCAGCCAAAGGAGAAAAAGTCGTTTCATTAAATTTGTTATGTTACTTCTAAAAATTCAAGCTGTGTTTATCTGATAAAATTAACGTGTAACTTTCATCAATAATACATATTTACTATTTATTATTTAAGAATTTTCTTTGTGTGATTGAAAATAAGTAAATATTTTCTTTCCTCTTGCTGCACCGGCTACCGAAACCAATTCTTCAAAAGTGGCTTCACTGATGCGCTTTGTACTTTTAAAATGTTTCAATAATTGCGTTATCGTTTTTTCTCCTATTCCCGGAATGTGTTGCAATTCAGTTTCCAATGCACTTTTACTTCGTTTGTCGCGGTGAAAACTCAATCCAAAACGGTGAGCTTCGTTTCTTAACTGCTGAATGACTTTTAAGGTTTCACTTTTCTTGTCTAAATACAACGGAATCGGGTCACCGGGATAAAATATTTCTTCCAATCTTTCGGCAATTCCTATAATTGCAATTTTTCCTCTTAACCCTAATTTTTCTAGACTTTTCAACGCTG
The DNA here is from genome assembly GCA_964636665.1 of uncultured Flavobacteriaceae bacterium. Taxonomy (GTDB): domain Bacteria; phylum Bacteroidota; class Bacteroidia; order Flavobacteriales; family Flavobacteriaceae; genus JAAYLC01. Next base: position 5,117 of record CAZWVT010000003.1, on the reverse strand, counting down.
AAGTAACTTGTCCTTTGCCGCCGTCTATCACAATTAATTGAGGTAATGAAGCATTTTCTTCCAACAACCGTTTGTACCGGCGATAGACGACTTCTTCTATTGAGGCGTAATCGTTTGGTCCTTGAACTGTTTTAATATTGAATTTTCGATAGTCTTTTTTGCTCGGTTTTGCATTTTTAAATACGACACAGGCCGATACCGGATTGGAACCTTGAATGTTGCTGTTGTCAAAACACTCTATATGAACCGGTTCTTCCTGCAATCTCAAATCTTTTTTCATTTGAGTCAGAATCCTTTTCTGATGTCTTTCCGGATCAACGATTTTTGCCTGTTTAAACCGTTCCATCCGATAATACTTGGCATTTCGTTCTGACAGCTCCAGAATTCTTTTTTTATCACCCGATTTCGGAATGTGGATTTTTATGTTTCCGCCAAGTTCCACAGCGAAAGGGATATATATTTCTTTGGAATGTGATTGATAACGATTACGGATTTCTATAATAGCCAATTGCAGCAATTCCTTGTCTGATTCATCGAGTTTTTTCTTGATTTCCATCGTATGTGAACGAATGATGGCTCCGTGAGATATTTGAAGAAAGTTAATATAACCGTAACTTTCATCGGACACTATTGAAAACACATCTACATTATTTATCTTAGGACTGACTACCGTAGATTTTGATTGATAATTTTCTAAAGTTTCAATTTTTTCTTTTATCTGTTGTGCTTCTTCAAATTTTAATTCCGCAGCATACTTATTCATCTGTTCTTTAAATCGGTGCAGTGAATTTTTAAAATTTCCTTTTATTATATTTCGTACGGCATCGATATTTTCCAGATAATCTTTTTCAGAAATCAACCCTTCACAAGGTCCTAAACAATTTCCGAGATGATATTCCAAACAGACTTTAAACTTTCCGGCAACAATATTTTTCTGAGTTAAATTGTAATTACACGTCCGGATGGGATACAATCCTCTAATAAGCTCCAAGAGCACATAAACAGTGCGAATATTGGTATAAGGTCCATAATATTCAGAACCGTCTTTAATTACTTGACGAGTTGAAAAAACACGCGGAAAAGGTTCTTTTTTTATACAAATCCAAGGATAGCTTTTATCGTCTTTCAACAAAACATTATAACGCGGTTGATACTTTTTTATCAGATTATTTTCCAACAAAAGAGCATCAGTTTCTGTTTGTACGACAATGTGTTTTATCGTAGAAATTTTTTTTACCAGCACGCTGGTTTTTACGCGATCAACAGTTTTATTGAAGTAAGAAGAAACTCTTTTTTTTAAATCCTTCGCTTTTCCAACATACAGAATTTTCCCTTTGTCATCATAAAACTGATAAACTCCGGGGGCATTTGGAAGCGTGGAAACTTGTAATGTTAATGAAGCTGTGGTCATAAGCTACAAAGATATCGTATTCTCTGTTGCTTATAAAATTCTTAAGCCAGTTGAAACTGTTTTCCCGGCAGCGGGCGTATCACTCCTTTTAGCTCCATATTCATCAATAAAGTCGCCACACGAAAAACCGGAAATCCACATTCGATGGCAATAATGTCCAACAACTCTTTTTCTTTGTCCTTTAAGAAGTTATAAATCTTTTTTTCATCCTCATCCAAATCGATAAACAATTGGGTTTGAATGGATTTCTTTTGACTTTCAATTTCCCAGTTGAGCTCGTAAATAATATCTACAGCTTCCGATAAAGTATGTGCTTTGTAGTTTTTGATTAAATTAATACATCCTTGACTTAGCAAATCGGTAACTCTGCCGGGAACCGCAAAAACTTCGCGGTTATAAGAAAGTGCTATTTCAGCCGTATTCAAACTTCCTCCCCGAACTCCGGATTCCACGACTACGGTAGCTTCAGACAATCCGGCGATGATGCGGTTTCTCTTTAAAAAATTATTCTTATCAAGAACATCGGAACTCCAAGCTTCTGTAAGAAATCCGCCATTCGCTTCAATGGACTCTGTGTGCTTTTTATGATCCTTTGGATAAATTTGATTTAATCCATGAGCCAGACAAGCAATGGTCTGCAGATTGTTTTTAAGGGCTGCTTTATGTGCACAAATATCAATTCCATAAGCCAATCCAGAAACGATAACCGGATTTAAGGGCGCCAACTCAGAAATTAATGTCTCACAAAATGCTTTGCCATAAACAGTCGCTTTACGCGTTCCTACCACACTGATAATTTTCTTTTCTTTTAAGTCAATATTGCCTTTGGAAAAAAGGAGTACCGGCCCGTCAATGCAGTGTTTTAATTTATCGGGATAATGAACATCCTGAAAATAAAGACAATTGATGTTGTTGCCTTTAATAAAAATTAATTCCTTTTCGGCTTCGTGCAATTGGTCATTCCAGTTCAATTGTTCTAATCGAAAAGTTCCGATACCGTCAATTTTCGCCAATGTGGATTTTTTTTCTTTATAAACTGCTTCTGCCGAACCAACTCGAGAAAGTATTTTTTTTATCGAAATATCTCCTAATTTTGGCGTGCGCTGAAGTGCCAATAGATATTTTAATTCCGTTTCGGAAATCATTTTGTTTTTTATATTAGTTGTTGATTATTTTCAATCAGGAAAGATAAGAATCTTTCTAAAAAAAGCTACCTTTGTTCATTATGCAAATGACTGTTTACATTTCTGATTTACTATTTCGTTATGAATGTGTGATTATTCCGGGTTTTGGTGCTTTTCTAACCCACCAAAATGCAGCGTATATTAATCGTATTGACAACACTTTTTATCCGCCTTCCAAAAGAGTTTCTTTTAACAGACAACTTCAAACAAATGATGGGTTGCTGGCTAATTATGTAGCTTCAGTAGAAAAAATTCCGTACGAAACAGCTTTAAATAAAATCAGAAATTTTTCCTATTCATTAAACAACAAACTCAAAAAAGAAAAAAAAATAAACTTTGGGAGCATCGGAAGTTTTTTTTACAATCAAGATGGAAATATTGAGTTTATTCCAAATGAACATAAAAACTTTGCAGCCGAATCTTTTGGTTTAAGCAATTTTACTTTATCTGAAATACATCGTTCTGAAGTTGCAAAACCTGTTGAAAATCCGATACATGCAGAAAAAACTTTATCAGATGAAAACAAGCCTAAAACTGCAGTTTATCTAAAGTATGCAGCAGCAGCCATTGCCACACTTTTATTGGCGGGATTTGGCGGGATGAAATTGTATGAAACAGAAATTGCCGCTCAAAACGTAGCTGCACGGGAAAAAGCGCAATCGCAAGTGGAAAACAAAATTCAGGAAGCAACTTTTGTTATTTCAAATCCCTTGCCTTCAGTTGCCTTGTACATTGAAAAAAAACAGGGTGATTTTCACGTTGTAGCCGGTGCTTTTAAAGAAAAAGCAAATGCAGAAAAAAAGCTGGATGAACTCCGTGAAAAAGGATATTTTCCTACAGTGACTATCAGTAAATATGGTCTTCATCAAGTGATTTACGATAGTTATGTTATGCGTAAAGAAGCACTGCAAAGTCTTAAAGAAATCAGACAGAATGAGAATCCCGAAGCATGGCTGTATATCAAAGAGATTTATTAGTTCTTAAGTTCACATACTTCTTCTGAATCGCATTCAAGCGATTTTTATTATTTATAATATCAATGAAAGCAAAAAAACCGATTGAATCTTTAACAGTATTGACAGATTTGGTTTTGCCAAGTGAAACCAATCCCATTGGGAATATGTTTGGCGGTGAACTTCTGGCACGTATGGATCGCGCTGCGAGCATTGCCGCAAGAAGACACAGCCATCAAATAGTTGTAACTGCTTCTGTCAATCACGTGGCGTTTACTCGAACAATTCCATTAGGCAGTGTGGTAACTATCGAAGCAAAAGTTTCTCGTGCTTTTTCGACTTCTATGGAGATTTTCTTAGATGTTTATATCGAAAACCGAATCAGCGGAAAACGGTCTGTTGCCAATGAGGCGATTTATACTTTTGTTGCTGTCAACGAAGAAGGAAAACCTGTTCCCGTTCCCGAATTAATTCCCGAAACAGAGTTAGAAAAAAGCCGATTTAACGCTGCATTAAGGCGAAAACAATTAAGTTTGGTTCTTGCCGGAAAAATGAAAGCAAAGGATGCTACCGAACTTAAAGCTCTTTTTGAATAGTTTTTTGGCAATGTTTTTGAGCCAGTTTGAGTAAAATTTTATAGCTTGCACTCATTTTTACATATTTAATATCATGATTAATAAATTAAAACCTTTTTACCTTGCAGTAATAATGCTGTTTGCAGCATCATTTACTGCACATTCACAAAGTCCGGATTACCTTAATTTTAGAGGAGAAAGAATTAGCCTTCCGGAAAATGTAAGGCAGATAGATTGGAATTCTTTCCCTGAATCTTCAAAGTTGAATGATGGTTTCACCGGAATTATTCAATTTTACAACACTCCCGATCAAGAAACCCAGGACAGTTTCAAAAAAAACAACTTTCAGTTATTAGAATATATTCCGCATCAAGCTTATTTCTTTTATTTTCCATCAGATGTCAGTACTGATTTTTTAGCACAACACAATGTGCGAAGTATTGTCCCTGTTCCTGATAACGTTAAACTTTCTGTTCCTTTAAAAGCAGGTGATTATGAATGGTGGGCAAAGGACGGCGAAAACATAATGGTAATGATTGAATTATATTCAAAAGTAAATTTTGAATATTCTTTGTCTCAATTAAACAATCTTCCTATTAGAATTTTAAAAGAATATCCGACAAATTATGTGGCAGAATTATCAATTCCTGAGCATGCGATTCCTACCCTTGCTGCACAGCCTTATATAAAATGGATGGACTTGGTTTTGCCACCGGCAGTTCCTGAAGACATCAACGGACAGAACATTCACCGTTCAAGCAATTTAGATTCTCAAACCACTGCCGGAAGAAATTATACCGGTGCAGGAGTTGGAGTTCTTGTTCGCGACGATGGATATGTGGGACCTCATATTGATTTTCAAGGAAGATTAACAAATATGACAGGAGTGCGAAACCAATCTCATGGTGATGGTGTCGCAGGAATTATGGCAGGGGCAGGAAACATAATGCCCAGAAATCGCGGAATGGCAGCCGGCGCAAATATATATGTAGTA
>CAZWVT010000002.1:81329-84444 GCA_964636665.1 uncultured Flavobacteriaceae bacterium | reverse complement strand
TCGAAAATTCACTTGAAAATCGATTCAAAAAATCATCAAAAAGGTGACTGCGTTGCTTTAATATAAGAGAGCGATTTTTCAGTCGTTTCGACGTTTTTCGCAAGCCTCGCAAACCCGCGTGGTTAAAGGCTTTGAGGGCGGTGTTAAAAAAGCAAAAATTTCAACCGTAAGAAACATGAATTTCAACCGTATGAAATGAAGATTTCTTACGTATGAAATTTTCATTCTCTACGGACAAAATTTTTCTTCCTTATATATAGCACTTTTTTTTGCTCAAAATACACCTATATATTGAACCAAAAAACAAGAGAATTTTAAAGCCGGTTTTCTCTCTTTTTTGAAGTCGAAAATTCAAAACTTTATTAGGAATAAAAGGCATTGAATTGTTAAAAAATATGCGATTTTGATTAAAGTTGTTAAATAAATTTTTTGCCGGTGCATCGCTGAATAAGAACAATTGTTTTGAGGTTTTTTAAATAAAAACATTGGTCTATATCATTTACTTATATATACAAAATACGAAACGGTATTATAGTTGAATAACGAAGTTTAATGTAGCGAAAAAAACCCAAGCAGACCAACAAGACTCTATAAACCGTCTTCGTTTTGATGGAATTTTTTCTTATTCAGCATTAATAATCATAGTTCCAAATAGTGGTTGGATTTCATTGCTTCCTGAAAGTTGTTCGAACTCTTGAAAAGTTTTTTGTTGTGGTTTTGTGCTTACGCCTATCATTGCGAGTGCTGTAGCTGTAAGCGGTTCATCGGGACTTCCTAATGCTCCTAAATCAAAATAATTTTCGCGTTGATAAATGTCCGGTAAAAGACCTTCGGTAAAATCTGTTACCCCGTTTTTGTTTGCGGTTTTAAAAACCAAAGGAAGCATTACATAGGTGTGTAATGGAGATGCTTGTTGTCTGGAAAAATAAGGTTCCGGCGCATCGTACATCAAAAAGGATGCTTGAAATTTTCCCGTGGTATTATCGCCTATTTGTACTACATCTATATATGGATTCAAGCCGTTAATAACCAATTCACTTGCTGAAGCTGTGCCGGAAGTCGTTAGCACATAAACTTGATTCAAATTCAAACTATTTATCGCTGCGCCTGTGCTGATGTTGTTATCAAAATAACCTTCGCCGCCGTAATCGGGTTGTCTGTCATCGTTCCAAAATTCTTTGTAGAAAACTTCTCCGGTAAATTGACCGGTTATCATGCTTGCCAAATCGGTAGCAGTTTCTACCGATCCGCCGCCGTTATATCTTAAATCCAAAATCAAATCGGTAATTCCGGCTGATTGGAACTGTCCGAAAGCGTTGTTTAATTCCGCGTCATATCTGCGCGTAAAAGCAGTGTACATAATATAACCGACTTTTTTTCCGCCAATTTCAAAAATCCGCGACAAATAGACAGGATTTTCATCGTATTCTTCTTTTGTTAATTCAATGGTTTCTCCGGTTAGCGTAAAGTTTGTGCCGTCGTAATCCGCCAAACTGATGGTGTAAGAATCAGCTGCCAGCAATTGCTGATAATTCGATTCGGTTATTTGGATGCCGTCTATTTGCGTAAAAATAGCGCCGCGTTTTAATTCCGTCTGACTTGCAGAACTGTTTGGGAGAATGTAGCGTACATATCCAAAAACATTGCCGCTGTTGTCGGGATAATAAACCAAACCAAATTCCATTCCGTTGCTCATATTGACGCCGGACAAGGAATTTTCTATCGCCACATAATCGCTAAACAAACGGCTGAAACGATCTTGAGGAGACAATAAATAATCAAAAAGAGCCTCGGGCGAGGAATAATTTCCTAAAAACTGTTCTTTTTCCTGAGGATTGGCAAAATAATCATTAGCCAATTCGGGCGTATCTGATTTGTATAAATAAAAATAATTTAATCCGCGGTAGATAAAATCTTGTATATCTAAAGTAGATCCTACGTGAAGTTTATCGTCCATATCTTCAAAACAAGAATTGAAAAATACGACACATAAAGCCAGAAGCACGATATTTTTGAGTTTCATAATTGTAATTTTGAAAGAAAATAACACGTAAAATTAAGCATACTTTCGAAAACTAACACATCGGTTAAATTTGTTTTTCAAAAAGAGTAACAAAACGATAGATTATTCGTCCACTAAATAGAAGCATCTCCAAAGTTGCGAGTTTCATGGAAAAGACAGAGTTTGTAAATACGGTAATGCCTTTTAAGGATAAGCTGTACAGAATCGCCAAACGGATACTTGTGTCCGCTGATGAAGCTGAAGACGCTGTTCAGGAAGTTTATATACGACTTTGGAATACGAAAGAAAATTTGAAAAACTATAGAAGTCCGGAAGCTTTTGCGGTAACAATAACTAAAAATTATTGTCTTGACAGGTTGAAATCAAAGCAAGCAGGAAATTTAAAAATTGTACACAGCAATTATGAAGCGAAAGAGTCAATCGAGCGTAACATAGAAGCAAGAGAAGGAGTTTCACTGGTTTTGAAAATTATGGAAAGTTTACCGACCCAACAACGGATTGTATTGCAATTAAGAGATATTGAACAGTATGAGTTTAGTGAAATTGCAGAAATGTTGGAGAGTAATGAAACTGCAATTCGCGTAGCATTGTCAAGAGCAAGAAAAGCAGTTCGGGATGAAATGATAAAAAATTACAATTATGGAGTCAGTTAAAATTAAAAAGCTACTTGACAATTATTTTGAAGGTAGAACGACTTTAGAAGAAGAAAAATTACTGGAAGACTATTTTAATCAGCCGGATGTTTCAGAAGAATTGAAATCCTATCAACCTTTGTTTATGGGATTCTCAATGGCGAGACAAGATGTGTTAGACAAAAAAATAACACTTCCGGAAGAGAAAAAAGTAAAATTTATAAACAGTAAAACAATATCGATTGCAGCAGCAATTTTTGTAGGAATAGGCGTATTTGTGCTGTCTCAGTCTCAAATAACTGCTGATGAAAAAGAAGCATTGGAAGCACTAAACCAAAGTAGGGCAAAGATGATGATGCTTTCAGAAAAATTAAATTACGGAGCAGACAAACTTCAATTTGTATCAGCGTTTTCAGATGCTGCCGAACGTGTTTTTAATATTCAAGAATAAAATTTATAA
>CAZWVT010000002.1:0-81229 GCA_964636665.1 uncultured Flavobacteriaceae bacterium | reverse complement strand
AAAATGGATGCCGCAGTAAAAAAGCACTTGTCATCCGGTAATAAACTGGAGGAACTAATGAGAATTAACGATGAGGGGCAGATTATTAAGTTTTTTGTAAAAGAGGGAAAAAATAAAAATTCAGTCAGTGAGCTGTTGATGCACTTAACCGGAAATGTAGATGGAAAACATGCTACAGTAATAATGACCATCACAGGAGATATAGACCTCAGACAGTTATCGCAACTCACTTCCGATTTAAAGGTTCCGGGAAGCGAGCAATTAAAAGATATCGATAAAAAAAATTAAGATTTAGATGAAGTCATTAAAATATACAGTCGTTGTGTTGGTGGGATTTTTGTTCTCGTCCTGCCAACAACAATCACTTCAAAAATACTTGGTCGAAAAACAAGACGACCAGGCTTTTCTGAAAGCAGACATTTCTCCTAATTCTTTTGCAAGTTTTACCAAGGAATTAAATGATGAAGAGCAGCAAGCCATGAACAGCATTCGAAAAATTAATTTGCTGGCATTTCCGATTGATTCCATCAATATTTCAAAATATGAACGAGAAATTCAAGAGGTGGAAACTATCTTTCAGCAAGAAAAATACAATGAGTTGACTCGTGTGAGGAGTGATAGTTGGAATGCCAATTTTTATTTTACCGGACAAGAAACCTCCATAGATGAACTTATTCTCTTTGCTAATGATGCTCAAAAAGGATTTGTGATTGCGCGGGTTTACGGTGATGACATTCAAGTGGAATACCTCATCAAAATGATGCAGTCCATAGAATCGAGTGATATGGATGTAGCCGGATTTTCGGAAATAATGAATGTATTTGGCAATAAATAAAAAAAATCCTCACGACGCTAAATGGTAGTGAGGATTTTTTAATTTTTGACAATCAGATTCCGGTGTAATTTGAAGGACTGATTTTTTTCAACTCCGATTTTAATTCCGGGGAAATATCAAGCGTATCAATAAAATCAGCCAATACTTGTTGATTTATTTTTTGATTGGTACGCGTTAATCCTTTTAAGGCTTCATAAGGATTTGGATAACCTTCGCGTCGCAAAATCGTTTGAATGGCTTCGGCTACAACCGCCCAATTTGCCTCCAAATCGCTATCGATTTTTTCTTGGTTGAGTAATAATTTATTCAATCCTTTTAAAGTAGCAGTAATCGCAATTTTAGTATGTGCCAACGGAATCCCGACATTTCTCAGCACGGTGCTGTCTGTCAAATCGCGTTGCAATCTGCTGATTGGAAGTTTGGCGGCCAAATGTTCAAAAACGGCATTGGCAATTCCTAAGTTTCCTTCGCTGTTTTCAAAATCAATGGGATTTACTTTGTGTGGCATCGCACTTGAACCGACTTCCCCTTCTTTGATTTTTTGCTTAAAATAATCCATAGAGATATAAGTCCACATATCTCTGTCTAAGTCGATTATAATTGTATTGATGCGTTTCAGACAATCAAAAAGTGCTGCCAGATGATCGTAATGTTCAATTTGCGTAGTAGGGAAAGAATGATGTAAGCCTAATGTTTTTTCAACAAAGTTTTGACCAAAATTTTTCCAATCAACCTCCGGATAAGCCAGATGATGTGCATTAAAATTACCGGTTGCGCCTCCAAATTTTGCACCGTATTTTATTTCTTTAAGATAAGCTAATTGTTCTTCGATTCGAACGACAAATACTTCAATTTCTTTTCCAAGTCGGGTAGGAGAGGCGGGTTGTCCGTGCGTACGAGCCAACATTGAAACTTTCTTCCATTCTTTTGAAAGTGTATTTAATTTTTGAATTAAAGCATCAATTAGGGGCAAATAATCAGTCTCAACAGCTTCTTTAACTGACAAGGGAACGGCGGTGTTATTGATATCTTGAGAAGTAAGTCCGAAATGGATAAATTCTTTGAATTGAGATAGCTTAAGCGCATCAAAAGCATCTTTAATAAAGTATTCAACGGCTTTTACATCGTGGTTAGTAATGCTTTCAATTTCTTTGATTTTCGTTGCATCTTCGGAAGAAAAGTTTTCATACAACTCCCGAAGTTTTGAATTCATTCGCGGGTCGTAATCTTGTAATTGAGGCAGTCCCAACTCAGTTAATGCGATAAAATATTCAATTTCCACCAAAATTCGATAGCGAATCAAAGCTTCTTCAGAAAAATAAACGCGTAGCGATTTTGTGGTATGTGCATATCTTCCATCAATGGGAGAAATGGCTTGGAGCGTATGAAAGTTCATAAACCGAAAATTTTTAAAGATGCAAAGATAATGAACTGTATAATGATTGTGTAGGGATATATTTTATTTGAAGTGGTTTTTAAACTTTTCATAAAATATACGTTAAAAACTATGCATTGGTTGTGATATTAATTTCATTCCGATAAGTTTGAAAAAAATTATTTAAAATATCATTATGCTTAAAACATTAAAAACCAAACTATTTTTATTCGTTGCACTGATTGGAACTATGACAATTTCTGCTCAACAACCCGATGTTTCTGATGTTGAATTGGCTCAATTTGCCGATGCTTACATCCAACTTCAGGTTGAAAATCAAAAAGTAGAGCAAGAAATGATTACGCTTATAGAAGATGAGGGTTTCGATTTGGAGCGTTTTAACCAAATTCACGAAGCGAATACGGATCCTACAAAAGATTACGGTGTAACAGAAGAAGAGAAAAAGAAACATGCCGGGGTGATGAATAAAATTCAAGAAATGCAACCCGAAATGGAAAAGAAAGCTATAAAAGGAATTGAAGATACAGGTTTAACTTTTGAAAAATATCAAGCAATAGCTATGGCAATTCAGCAAGATCAACAATTGCAGCAGCGTTTGCAATCAATTCTTACAGAAAGACAAAGTCGTCAATAATTATAGAGACGTATAATTGAAATGGAAGCTGTCTTAAAACTTATTTAAGACGGCTTTTTTCATGAAAAAAATCCGCCAAATAAAATTTGACGGATTTTTCAACTAACCAACCAAAAAACTAAAGTCTTATGAGATAAAAATTAAATCAAATAGCGTGCCATTATCTATTTACGAATAGTTTTTCGGCTAAAAAAGGAGCAGTTACTGATTTTTTGGATTTAATTACATCTTCGGGAGTTCCTTCTACGATAAGCTCCCCTCCGGTTTCGCCACCCAAATCGATAATGTGATCTGCACATTTGATTAAATCCATATTGTGTTCTACAACCACGAGTGTATGTCCGTTGTCTAATAAAGCATAAAACGAAGCAAGTAATTTTTGAATGTCGTGAAAATGCAATCCGGTAGTGGGTTCATCAAAAATAAATAGAATTTTGTCTTTTGTTGCACCTTTTGTCAAAAATGAAGCCAGTTTGATACGTTGCGCTTCCCCTCCGGAAAGTGTCGAAGAACTTTGACCCAACTGCACATAACCCAATCCCACATCTTGAAGCGGTTTTAATCTTCCGGTTATTTTAAGTTCGTTGTAGTTGGTAAAAAAGGAAATAGCATCATCCACGGTCATTTTCAAAACATCGTCTATATTTTTTCCTTGATAAGTTACTTCGAGAATTTCTTTTTTAAATCTTTTGCCCTGACAGGTTTCACATTCAAGATGGACATCTGCCATAAATTGCATTTCGACAGTAACTTCTCCTTCTCCTTTACATGTTTCACAACGGCCGCCGTCAACATTAAAGCTAAAGTGTTTCGGCATAAAGTTGTTGAGTTTGGAACGTTTTAAAGAGGCAAACAAACTTCGGATGTCGTCATAAGCTTTAATATAGGTAACAGGATTGCTTCGGCTTGAACGCCCAATGGGATTTTGGTCGATAAATTCTATATTTTTTATCGAACTGTAGTTTCCATCAAGTTTTGAAAACTGACCGGGTTTTTCGCCATACCCTCCGAGTTCTCTTTGAATTGCGGGATATAAGATTTTTTTTACCAATGTACTTTTTCCGCTTCCTGAAACGCCGGTAACGACCGTAAAACAATTGAGAGGAAAGTTTACTGTAATATTCTTCAGATTGTTTTCACGACCTCCTACGACGGTTATCATTTTTTTTGACTTTCTGCGTTTCTCAGGAACATCAATAGCAAATTTGCCGTTTAGATATTTAGCTGTCAGTGAAGCGGATTTTAAAATAGCTGCAAAATTTCCTTGCGCCACGACTTCGCCACCGAAAGTTCCGGCTTCCGGTCCGATATCAATAATATAATCGGCAGCTTTCATGATTTCTTCATCATGTTCTACGACAATTACTGTATTTCCCAAGTCGCGAAGCGATTTTAAAACTTCTATCAATCTGTTGGTATCTTTTGGATGAAGTCCGATACTCGGTTCGTCGAGAATATACATAGAACCTACCAAACTGCTTCCAAGAGAAGTAGCGAGATTGATTCGTTGGGATTCACCGCCGGAAAGTGTGTTCGATTTTCTGTTTAAGGTTAAATAACCCAATCCGACATTGTGCAAAAACTGAATGCGATTGGTAATTTCAATCAATAATCTTTTTGCAATTTTCTGTTCATAATCCGATAACTCCAGATTTTTAAAAAAGTCTAAAACCTCAGCCATCGGCATCTGAACAAGTCCTTGAATGGTTTTATTGTTTACTTTAACATAACCGGCTTCTTTACGAAGGCGCGTGCCTTTACAGCTACTGCATTTTGTTTTTCCGCGGTATCGGGAAAGCATCACCCGATTTTGAATTTTATAACTTTTGGATTCTAAAAATGCGAAAAAATCATTAAGACCTTCAAAATAATTATTTCCGTCCCATACCAGTTGTTTTTCTTCATCAGTTAATTCAAACCACGGTCGATGAATGGGAAAATCAAATTTATAAGCATTGTTGACCAATTGATCTCGATACCAACTCATGCTTTCGCCTCTCCAAGGAAAAATGGCATTTTCGTAAATTGATAAAGCTGTATTCGGAATAACCAAATCTTCATCAATTCCGATAACATCTCCGTAACCTTCACAAACCGGACAAGCACCGTAAGGATTGTTAAAGCTGAAAAGATGAACGTTAGGCTCCATAAAACTGATGCCGTCCGCTTCAAATTTATTTGAAAATACAGTTTGAGTTTTACTGTCGATTTCCTCGATAAGACATTCGCCTTTTCCTTCATAGAAAGCTATTTCTATTGCATCGCCCAAACGATGGTAAAAATCTTCATCATTTTTTGTAATGATACGATCCACCACCAAGAGCATATCGTTTTTGTAATCTGATTTGCTTAGTTCTTCAATTCGCTTCACTGCTCCATTCACATACACTCTTGCGTAACCTTGTTGTTGAAGGATTTTAATTTTTTCTTCTAAGGTTCTTCCTTTTTCTATAATAATAGGAGCGAGGAGGAGCATTTTGGTACGCTCGGGAAATTTTTTAATAAACTCTACAACATCCGTAGTGCTGTGTTTTTTGACTTCTTTACCACTGATTGGAGAAAAAGTTTTTCCTATTCGGGCATAAAGCAATTTTAGATAATCGTATATTTCCGTCGATGTTCCTACGGTCGAACGCGGATTGGAAGAATTTACTTTTTGTTCAATGGCGATAGCAGGAGCTATTCCTTTAATAGCATCAACTTTAGGTTTGTTTAATCTGCCTAAAAATTGTCGGGCATAACTTGACAAACTTTCAACATATCGTCGTTGTCCTTCGGCATAAAGTGTATCAAAAGCCAAGCTGGATTTTCCGCTCCCTGATAATCCGGTAATTACCACAAGCTTATTTCTCGGAATGGCTACCGAAATATTCTTCAGGTTGTGAAGTTTTGCGCCTTGAATAAATATATTGTTTTTTATATCTACGTTGTTTGCTGCTTTCAACAGTTGTAATTTTTGATTTGACTGCAAAGATACGGCATCTGATTAAGGTGGTTCGTTAAGGTGAAATTAATATTAACACATTTTATTTAACACATCTTTTGGTTTTTTAGAGAGAATATTTATATATTTACAGATTCAAACCACAAATACTGTTGCCTATAGTCGATAACTACTTAAAGAAACACAATTAAGATTTTCGGAGATTCCGGAATAATGAGAATTTTATTTAAGAAGTTTATTGATATGGTTACACAATTTCCATCAGACGCATTACTTGTAAAATCCTACATGGACGGAGATGAATCCGCTCTATGTCAGTTGATTAGTCGCCATAAACAAAAGATTTATGGTTTTATATATTCCAAAGTAATGGATAAAGATGTTGCAGAAGATATTTTTCAAGATACCTTTATTAAGGTTATTAATACCTTAAAAAGACGCGCATATAATGAAGAAGGAAAGTTTCTTCCTTGGGTAATTCGGATTTCGCATAATTTGGTTATTGACCATTTTAGAAAAAACAATCGACTTCCTAAATTTGAGAATCGCAACGATTTTAATATTTTCTCGGTTTTAGGAGATAAAACCCCCAATGTAGAAAACCAAATTATTCGTTCTCAGGTTCAGGAAGATGTTCGCAAATTGATAGAAGAGCTTCCCGACGATCAAAGAGAAGTTTTAATTATGCGCATCTATAAAGAAATGAGTTTTAAAGAAATAAGCGAGAATACCGGCGTGAGTATAAATACTGCATTGGGTAGAATGCGTTATGCGCTTATAAATTTGCGTAAGATTATAGAAAAACATAATATTATCTTAACCTATTAAACAATAAATTGAATTAGATTGGCGTTTGGTAAATGATATTAACCTTCTAATCTTATTCTATGCAAAAAATGTACTCAAAGTATTCACGAGGGGACGACGTGAATAAACTAAAAGGTCCCAAAGAGCAAACTATCAGATTTTTATTAGATTATTCGATGGCGTTAAGTGTTATGGAGAACTCCAACGGAAAGTTTGAAATGTTTCTCAACTAAACTTTGGATGAAACCCTGTAATTTAGCAGTATTACAGGGTTTTTTATTTATGAGCACATTTTATTTACTCGTCATTCGGGTTAGATTATGAATGTGTTTTTACCTACATTTTACAAGATTATTTTTTAGTGCAGTTAAAACGCATTTTTTTGAATAAATCACTTTAATAAGAAACTCAAAATTTCAATAAATAATATTGACAAAATCAAGGTTAAGCTTCTGAATTTTACTTAGTTTTATTCTTTAAATGATGAAAATTCTATTTTATCAAAAACAAATTAGCTTTAATCTTTGATAAAATATAAAAATATAGATAAAAAGTGTTTGTTATTTATAACGGTATTATTACTTTTGAACTTTATTAATATAAGATATAGCTAAACCAAATTAAGTGAAAAAGGATTATTAAATTCAGGTTAAATAGTCATAGTGTATGACGCATCAATGGATTATAGTTCATATTTTTGCTTTTAAAATTTAAATTATGAAAAAAACGCTACTATTATCAACTTTGTTTTTTACCTCCTTGTTTTATGCGCAGGAAACATCAAATACAGACTATAATAAGTGGTCTGTAGAATTATCCGGGGGAATGCATAAACCTGCAAGACCGCTCACCAGTGGTTATTATACTGATACACCGTCCTTTTCACAATTTGAAATAGGAACGCGTTATATGTTTAATGACAAAGCCGGAGCGAGAATTGATTTTGGCTATCAAATGATGCAAGAAGGAGATGGCAGCTTAGCTTTTGAAACTAATTTTTGGAGAATATCCTTACAAGGGGTTGCAAACTTAGGAAATGTTTTAGGCTTTCATACGTGGACTAATTCCTTAGGATTGTTAGCACACGCAGGAGCCGGTTACGGTAAAATTTTACCTCAAGAACCTTTTGAATTGAATAATGGAGATCAAGTGGGATACTTAATCGCCGGAATTACTCCTCAATTACGTCTCGGAAACAGAGTAGCCCTTAAAGGGGATCTTTCTATGATTGGAAATTTCCGTCAAGATGTTACTTGGGATGGAGCAAGCAAAACCAACATGCGTGGATTTAACGGCTATTTGGTCAATGTATCTTTAGGTATTAATGTGTATCTTGGAAAGAATCAAGAGCATGCGGATTGGGTTAGAGTGCTCAGTATAGAAGACGATAAATTCTCTGAACTCGAAAATAGAATAGCTAAAATTGAAACTGACTTAATTGATTCAGATCAAGATGGGATACCGGATTATTTGGATCGAGAGCCTAATACGCCTTCAGGTGTAGCTGTGGATTCTAAAGGTAGAGCTATTGATAGAAACGAAAATGGAATTCCTGATGAAATGGAAAGACATTTGGATCAGCGTTATGCAAGAGCAGATCAAATTTCAAAATCAGGAGATGCAGATCAGTTAATAAAGACCTTACTTAACGAAGGATACGTGAATGTTTATTTCAAATTTGACAGTGCTGTTCCTGAAATATATTCATTTGAATCAATTAATTACTTGGTTCGATATATGAATGACAATCCTTCTGCCTCTGCTGATTTAATCGGATATGCAGACGAAATTGGAAATGCAGAATATAACAGACAATTATCAGAAAGAAGAGCACAAGCTGTTTATGATATAATGGTCGCTGCAGGAATTTCAGGTGACAGATTGAACATTATCGGAAATGGTGTGGATTCATCAGTTGATAAAGACAATTCATCTGCAAGACAATTAGTAAGAAGAGTTACTTTCAGATTGAAATAATTAAAACTTATAAAAGATTAAAAAACCGTCTCATTAAATTGAGGCGGTTTTTTTGCTTTATGAGTAACCAAATCACATCATAACAGTTTTTAAATCGTATTTTATTCTTATTTATAAAGTCTAATTGGTATTTTTGTGAAGATTCTTTGAAATGAGACAATAAGTTTTAAAGAATTGCTATTCAATTATTTATAACTAATAACATAAAAAATTTAATAATGAAAGTAACAGTAGTAGGTGCAGGTGCCGTGGGTGCCAGTTGTGCTGAGTACATTGCCATCAAGGATTTTGCGAGTGAAGTTGTTTTACTCGATATCAAAGAAGGGTTTGCAGAAGGAAAAGCAATGGATTTAATGCAAACAGCTTCTTTAAATGGCTTTGATACAAAAATCACAGGAGTAACCAATGATTATTCCAAAACAGCGGATAGTGATGTTTGCGTAATTACAAGTGGAATTCCAAGAAAACCCGGAATGACCAGAGAAGAATTAATTGGTATTAATGCGGGAATCGTAAAAGATGTTTCTTCTCAATTGGTAAAACACTCTCCAAATACCATACTTATTGTTGTTAGTAATCCAATGGATACGATGGCATACCTTGCACATAAAGTGTCAGGGCTTCCACAAAACCGAATTATTGGAATGGGTGGTGCTTTGGACAGCGCTCGTTTTAAATATCGTTTGGCAGAAGCACTTGGAGCTCCCATTAGCGATGTTGACGGAATGGTAATCGGCGGTCATAGCGATACAGGAATGGTGCCTTTAATAAGACTTGCCACAAGAAACAGTATTCCGGTTTCTAAATTTATTTCTCAAGACCGATTAAATCAAGTGAAAGAAGATACTAAGGTTGGCGGTGCTACCTTGACCAAACTGCTGGGAACTTCTGCTTGGTATGCACCCGGTGCTGCTGTTTCAGCAATGGTTCAGGCAATTGCTTGCGATCAGAAAAAAATGTTTCCTTGTTCTGTAATGTTAAACGGAGCGTATGGAATGAAAGATATTTGTCTTGGGGTTCCTGTAATTCTTGGTAAAAATGGAATAGAAGAAATCGTAGAAATAGAATTAAATGACGATGAGAAAAACAATATGAAAGAAAGTGCAGAAGGCGTTCGAAATGTTAATGCACTATTGAAATTCTAAACTGATATTTAGTTTATAAACAAAAATCCGTCTCAGATAATTGGGACGGATTTTTGTTGTTTTGTTTATTACCAACCTCCGGAAGCACCGCCTCCTCCAAAACTTCCGCCACCAAAACCGCCACCGAATCCACCACCGAAGCTTCCTCCGCTGCCAAATCCTCCGCCGAAACCACCACGGCTTCCGCTACTTCTACCCATGCTGCTTAATATAAGAACATCGAGAAGGGATGGACCACCTTTAAATTTGCCGTTTTTGCCACCTTTGTTTTTTCGACTGAAGATAATTATCAGGATAATGAAAAATATTAAAATTAAAATAAAAGGAACTCCTTCGTTTGAAGAATTTCTTTTCTTACTCTTAAACTCACCTTTTAAAGTCTCAAAGATTGCATCGCTTCCTTTGTCCAGACCGGCATAAAAATTATTGTTTCGAAACTCAGGAATCATTATTTGATTGATAATCTGATGTGCCATTCGGTCGGTTATCCGATATTCTATTCCATAGCCTGTATTAATGTCAACACGTCTGTCATCTTTGGCAAGCGTTATCAGAATGCCGTTGTCCTCTCCTTGTTGGCCGATTCCCCATTTTTGTCCCCATCTTGCACCCAGTAAAGCAATGTCTTCGTCGTTGGTTGAGGAGATAATTACACATACAATTTGAGTAGAAGTGGAATCGGCATAACGAATTAATTTTTGTTCTAATGCAGTTTTTTGAGTCGGATTTAATAAATTGATATAATCATAAACAGAAGTTTGCACGCTCGGTTTTTCAGGAACGTCAAACTGTGCCCATCCCGAAAATGAACAAAATAAAAAAAGTATAGAAAGAAAAGGTAGCAAGATGCTACCCGATAAATTAAAATTAAATAATGTGATTGTTTTTTTCATTTTTATACTGCTGATTCTTTGAGATATAAATAGGAATGTTTCCTATCCAAAAGAAATATCATCCGGTAATTGGTTTTCATCATCTGATTGATAAGGAAAAAATTCTTTTAATTTTTTTCCCACTTTTAAAACTCCATTTACGATGCCGTTTTTAATTTCATTGCGTTTAAAATGACTGACGATAAGATTAATTGTACCTTCCCAAAAATCTTCTTCGACAACATTATTGATTCCTTCATCACCCATAATCACCAATTTTCTATCCGCAACAGCGATATATAAAAGTGTTCCGTTGCGCTGTTGGGTGTTATTCATTTTAAGCAAAGCAAAAACTTCGGCAGCGCGATTATACGGGTCGATTTTGGTGCCGTCTTTTTGAGAAACTGAATGCGCTTCAATATGAACACGGATTTCCCCTGAAGTTTTTCTTTCAGCAGTTTGAATGGCTTCAATTATTTCCGCTTCTTCTTCCGGAGTAAGAAATCTTTCAACTTCTTTCATAGGTGTTGGATTAATTGTTTCCGAAATCAAAATTTACTTCCGGCGCTGTTTCAGAACCTTCATCGGCTTCAAAATAAGGTTTGGTTGTAAACCCTAATATTCCTGCAGCAAAATTGGTAGGAAACTTACGAATTTCAGGATTGTAAACACGAAGGGTTTCATTGTAACGGTTTCTTTCAACATTGATTCGGTTTTCGGTTCGTTCCAATTCATTGATAAGTTCTCTAAAGTTCTCATTGGCTTTTAAATCAGGATATCGCTCAAAAGTGGCTAAAAGTCTTGATAAAGCTGATGACAATCCGGCTTGTGCTTGTTGGAACTGTTCAATTTGTTCGGGTGTGGCATTTGCAGGATCAACTGTTATTGCAGTAGCTCGACTTCGAGCTTCGGTTACACGAATCAAGGTTTCTTGTTCAAATTGAGCATAACCTTTTGCTGTATTTACGATATTCGGTATTAAATCGGCACGACGTTGATAGGAGCTTTCAACATTTCCCCATTGCGCCATAACATTTTCGTCCAATTGTACCAATCGATTGTTGACTGAAGCAAACCAACCACCAATGATTATGATTAAACCTGCAATAACAATAAGAGGCATCCATTTTTTCATAAATAATAAAGTTTTAGAGTTCGTTTTTGATTTTTAGAAGTTCCGATTTTACCAATTCCAGTTTTTTAATTAACTCCAAACGACTTAGCACTTTTTGTTTGTTTTCTTTCAACCGAATTTTTGCACCATCCAATGTAAATCCTTGAACTTTAACTAAATGATAAATAAGTTCTAAATTTGCAACATCTTCTTTTGAAAATTTTCTATCTCCTTTCGCATTCTTTTTTGGTTTTAAAATATCAAATTCTTTTTCCCAAAACCTGATTAAGGAGGTGTTCACATCAAAAGCATTCGCTACTTCACCGATTGAATAATACAGTTTATCAGGGAGTTTCGATTGCATATTATTGGTAAAATTTGAGAAATAAAAGTAAAGATTATTTTGGATATTTTTTTAAAAAATAATTTAATCTTTTAATGGGTAATTTACTGATTTATATTGAATTCTAATCCATCGATTGATTTTCTTGTTGAGACTGTCTCAGCATGTCTTCATATTCTTCTGCACTTAAGCTCCCGTAATAAAAATTTATCGGATTCAGTCGTTGATTGTCTTTGTGGACTTCATAGTGTAAATGAGGGCCACTGCTTCGACCGGTGCTGCCCACAAATCCGATAACATCCCCACGATTAACTTGTTGTCCCGTGCGAACATTATACTTATATAAATGAGCATACAGACTTTTATAACCATAACCGTGGTCAATGACAATATGATTCCCATATCCACTGACGCGGTTGTCGGCTCTGACTACTTTTCCTTTTCCTGTGGCATATATTGGCGTTCCGCGAGGTGCACTAAAATCCATGCCGTGATGAAATTTTTTGGCTTTTGTAAAAGGATCGGCACGATATCCATAACCAGATGCCATGCGATTCATATCTTCATTTCTAACAGGTTGTATGGCGGGAATGGCAAGTAATAATTCTTCTTTATTAGAAGCCAAATCAGTTATTTCATCAAGTGATTTTGATTGTATGACAAGTTGCTTGGTAAGAATATCCACATTTTTGGCTACATTCATTATTAATCTGGAGTTGTCAAAACCTTCTAAATCTTTATATCTGTTAATCCCTCCAAAACCGGCACGTCTTTGTTCGGGAGGAATCGGATTGGTTTCAAAATATGTGCGATAAAGAGAATTGTCGCGCTCTTCTATTTCAGTAAGTACCGTTTGAGCTTGTCTTACTTTTTTGTTAAGTATTTCAAATTGCAATTGCATATTGTCAAGCTCGCGTTGCAATGCCAACTCTTTAGGTGTACGCACCATAGGGAGATTCAGATAAATGATAAGAAGTAAAAAACCGCTTAACATCATTCCAAGAATGCTGAAAATCACAATACGCGTTCGATGTCCTTTTTTACGTTCTATTTTCCGATAGGAGAGTGTCTCGCTATCATAGTAATATTTAACCTTAGACATGTGTTAAAATTTCTTATTTTTGCACTTTAAAAAAAGCACGAAAAAGTAACAAACTTACAAATATAACAAAATGTTTCTGATTGCTCTTTTAAATAAATCAGCTCAACAGGAACAAAATGGACAAGTACACATTATTAATCGATTTATTTTTAATACAGTTGCTACATCGTAAAACGAAATTACAGCTATGAAATCCAATGAAATCCGCTCTGCATTTTTAGAGTTTTTTAAATCAAAAAATCACCTTATTGTTCCTTCAGCACCTATGGTTGTAAAGAATGATCCCACGCTGATGTTCATAAATAGTGGGATGGCACCTTTTAAAGAATATTTTTTAGGAAACGCCCAGCCTGAGCGTCCACGCATTGCCGATAGTCAAAAATGTTTGAGAGTAAGCGGAAAACACAACGATCTTGAAGAAGTTGGAATGGATACTTATCACCATACGATGTTTGAGATGTTGGGAAATTGGAGTTTTGGCGATTATTTTAAAGAAGAAGCCATCGCTTGGTCTTGGGAACTGCTTACGGAAGTTTTAAAGATAGATAAAGATTTGCTGTATGTAACTATTTTTGAAGGTTCCAAAGAAGATAGTTTGGGAAGGGATGAGGAAGCTTATAATTATTGGAAACAATATTTGCCCGAAAGTAGAATTTTGAACGGAAACAAGAATGATAATTTCTGGGAAATGGGTGATCAGGGACCGTGTGGACCTTGCAGTGAAATTCACGTGGACATTCGTTCTGCTGAAGAAAAAGAAAAAATTAGCGGAAGGGAGCTTGTTAATAAAGATCATCCGCAAGTGGTGGAAGTTTGGAATTTGGTATTTATGCAATACAACCGAAAAGCTGATGGTAGTCTGGAGAAATTACCTGCAAATCATGTTGATACGGGAATGGGTTTTGAAAGATTGTGTATGGTTTTGCAAGGAAAACAAAGCAATTATGACACAGATGTTTTTATGCCGCTTATTTCCAAAATAGGAGAAATTACAAATACTGCATACGGTAAAAACGAAAAAATCGATATCGCCACTCGTGTTATTGCAGATCATATCAGAGCCGTCGCATTTTCAATTGCAGATGGTCAACTGCCTAATAATACCGGAGCCGGTTACGTAATCAGAAGGATTCTTCGCCGTGCTGTGCGTTATGGATTTACTTTTCTGAATCAGAAAGAAGCTTTTATTTTTCAGCTTGTCGATACTTTAATTCAACAAATGGGTGATGCCTATCCGGAATTGGAACGGGAAAAAAACCTTATTACAAATGTCATTCGGGAAGAAGAAAAAGCATTCTTAAAAACTTTGGAACAAGGATTGGTTCTTTTGGACAATCTCATAGATTCCGCTACATCCAAAGAAATTTCAGGGGCAAAAGTTTTTGAGCTTTATGATACGTTCGGGTTTCCTATCGATTTGACAGCGCTTATTTTAAGAGAACGCGGATATACCTTAAACGAAGAAGAATTTGAAAAAGAACTTCAAAATCAAAAACAACGTTCAAGAGCTGCTACAAAAGTAGAAACGGAAGATTGGCAAATTCTCCAAAACGGAGTGCAAGAAAAGTTTATCGGATATGATACATTGGAAGCAGAAGTCAGCATTACCCGTTATCGAAAA
Organism: uncultured Flavobacteriaceae bacterium; assembly: GCA_964636665.1. GTDB lineage: Bacteria > Bacteroidota > Bacteroidia > Flavobacteriales > Flavobacteriaceae > JAAYLC01. Next base: position 66,439 of record CAZWVT010000002.1, on the reverse strand, counting down.
GTTGAAAGCAAAAAAGAAGGAGTGATGTACCAATTAGTCTTAAGTCAAACTCCTTTTTATCCGGAAGGTGGAGGACAAGTGGGAGATAAAGGTTTTTTGGAAATTGGCGATGAAATCATTCAAGTTTTCAATACAAAAAAAGAAAACAATTTAATAGTACATTTTACTAAAAAGCTACCGTCGGAATTAATGCTTCCGCTTCGAGCAGTAGTCAATTCCGATAGGCGCAATCGTACCGCTTCAAATCACTCGGCAACCCATTTGTTGCATCAAGCACTTCGTCATGTTTTGGGAACGCATGTAACTCAAAAAGGCAGTTTGGTACATCCGGATTATTTGCGTTTTGATTTTTCTCATTTTGCCAAATTGACTGACGAAGAATTAAATGCGGTTCAAGATTTTGTTAATTCCCGTATTTCCGAAAACCTTGCTTTAAAAGAAAATAGAGTGATGCCTTATCAACAAGCAATTGATGAAGGAGCAATTGCGCTTTTTGGAGAAAAATACGATTCTAACGTGCGTGTCATCCGTTTTGGAGATTCTATGGAGCTTTGTGGAGGAATTCACGTTTCCACAACTTCCGATATTTGGTATTTTATTATCGTAAGTGAGGGTGCGGTAGCTTCAGGTGTCAGAAGAATCGAAGCAATTACCGGAAGTGCTGCCAAAGATTATTTGAGTCAGCGAAGTCGAGATTTGGAAAATATTCGACAATTGCTAAACAATCCAAAAGAACCGATTAAGGCTATAGAATCCTTACAAGAAGAAAACAAAAAACTTCAGAAAGAAATTTCCGAGCTTTTGAAAGAGAAAGTGAAAAATTTAAAAACAACTTTAAAAAGTGAAATTGAGGAATTAAACGGAATAAATTTTCTTTCCAAACAAATAGAATTGGACGCTTCCGGAATGAAAGATTTAGCTTTCGAACTTTCCGGTGAAATTGAAAAATTATTTCTTGTATTGGGCTCTGAAGTCGATGGAAAAGCATTTTTAGTGTGTTATATTTCCAAAGATTTGGTTGCTGAGAGAAATCTTAATGCCGGATCTATTATTCGTGAATTGGGAAAACACATCCAAGGGGGAGGAGGAGGTCAACCTTTCTTTGCCACTGCGGGAGGTAAAAATCCAAAAGGAATTTCTCAAGCTTTAAAACAAGCAAAAGATTTTTTAATCGAGTAAGATTTTGAACAGAAATCGAATATCAAAAAAGAATCTTATTTTTAATTTTCAATTTTAACTATGACTGATTCTCGTTTTTTTGGAAAAAAATACAAGGATTTTCTTCCCGAAGGTTCTGTTTCTTGGCAATCACCAAGTAATATTGCGCTCATAAAATACTGGGGAAAATATGAACCTCAATTACCTCAAAATCCGTCACTTAGTTTTACTTTAAAAAATTGTCATACTCAAACAAGGCTTTCATATACGCCTAAAAATTCCGATAATTTTGAATTCGAAGTGTATCGCAACGGAACACGTGAAGAAAGTTTTGAACCCAAAATAGCGACTTTTTTTGAACGTATTTCGCCTTATTTGTCTTTTTTGAAATCGTATAAATTCCGAATTGAAACGGCTAATAGTTTTCCGCACAGCAGCGGAATAGCTTCTTCTGCAAGTGGTTTGAGCGCATTGGCATTGTGCTTGATGAGTATTGAAAAAATAATGGACACTTCTATTGATGATAAATTTTTTAATGAAAAAGCATCATTTCTCGCCCGATTGGGTTCCGGAAGTGCTGCGCGAAGCATCGAAGGTTCGATAGTCGTTTGGGGTGAACATCCTAAAATTTGGAACAGCAATAATTTGACGGGAATCAAGTATCCGATGGAAGTTCATTCGGTATTTCAAAATTATCAAGATACCATTTTATTGGTCGATAAAGGAGAGAAGCAAGTTAGCAGTACGGTGGGGCATCAATTAATGCATAATCATCCGTTTGCTGCTCAACGTTTTAAACAAGCTGAGGAAAATCTTTCTAAATTAATCCCAATACTTCAAAACGGTAATTTGACTGAATTTATTCAAATCGTGGAGTTGGAAGCACTTTCCCTTCATGCGATGATGTTGACTTCTACGCCTTATTTTATTTTAATGAAACCCAATACTTTGGAAATCATTAATCACATTTGGGAATATCGTAAAAAAACAGGAAGCAATCTTTGTTTTACATTGGATGCCGGTGCGAATGTTCATCTTTTATATCCTCAAAATGAATATGCAGAAATTCAAAAATTCATAGACGAAAAATTAAAATACTATTGCGTTAACAATGAATTTATAAATGATGAAGTAAGCTTAGGCGCTTTCCGATTATAGCTGGTTGATTACCTTTCGGATGGCAACCAAATCCGATAAAAGTTTTTCCAATAAACTTAAATCTAACATATTCGCTCCGTCACTTTTAGCATTTTTAGGGTCAAAGTGTGTTTCAATAAAAATTCCGTCAGCTCCGGTTGCGATTCCCGCACGGGCAATTGTTCCAATCATTTCCGGACGTCCTCCCGTTACGCCAACACTCTGATTGGGTTGTTGCAAACTGTGGGTAACATCTAAAACAACGGGAGCAAATTGTTTCATAGTTGGAATTCCGCGATAATCGACAATCATATCTTGATATCCAAACATGGTTCCGCGATCGGTTATCATCACTTGTTCATTTCCGGAATCGGTAACTTTTTTAACGGCATGCTGCATACTTTCCGGACTCATAAATTGTCCTTTTTTAAGATTCACAACTTTTCCGGTTTTTGCGGCAGCAACTACCAAATCTGTCTGGCGGACAAGAAAAGCCGGAATTTGTAAGACATCAACATATTCCGCTGCCATTGCCGCATCTTCATTTTCGTGAATATCGGTAACTGTAGGAACATTAAAGGTTTCAGAAACTTTGCGAAGAATTTTTAAAGCTTTTTCATTTCCAATTCCGGTAAAACTATCGATTCGGCTTCTGTTTGCTTTTTTAAAACTTCCTTTGAAAATGTAAGGAATTTCAAGTTTATCGGTAATGGCTACGATTTTTTCTGCAATTCGAAGCGCCATTTCTTCACCTTCAATGGCACAAGGTCCGGCAAGGAGAAAAAAATTATCAGAATCGGTATGCTTGAGTTTTGGAATTCGATTTAAATTCATTTTTAATGCGTTTTAGAGAAACAAAGATAAAGATTCGTCTTTTAATAAAGACTTTTATAAAATTCAATCATCATTAACATATCAAATTGAATTTTATTAAAAATTAAAAGGAACATTTACAGTCAAAACAATGTTTCTTCCTTGTTCCGGCAATTGGATTAAACGATAATAATTGGTATGGTCAAAATACTTTTGATTGAATAAATTATTGACACTCAAATTAACTTGAATTACTTCATAATTTTTCATTTTAATTCCGGTTCCAAAAGAAAGGGTCCAAACATTATAACCCGGCGTTTCTTCTTCGGGAGGAACAATTTTGTTTTGTGCTGCCGCAATTCGAGATTCTAAATTTACATAACTGTTTTCCAAATATTCTGTAAATAAATCCGGAGAATAATTAATGCCCACAAGGCCGGATAACGGAGGCGTAAAAGGCAGTGTATATCCTTTTTTATCGCCTGAAACTTGTCGGCTGTAAACGTATTCCAAATTTCCGCTAATTGTAAATCGATTAATAGTCACTTCTCCGGCTAATTCTGTTCCGGTTCGGAAAACAGGAGCTTGTGTATATTCAAATATCTGATTTCCGGCACCGTAATAAGTATCGTAATTTGAGGTTGGATTCAGATAAATAAAATTGTCAAAATAATTTATAAAAGGTGTGATTCGAAAATGCAAATTTTCAGTGTTCCAATCCAAAGCAAGATCCATTTGATAAGATTCTTCGGGATTTAGATTTGTATTTCCTTTTTCAAATCGGTAGTAATCGTAATTTACACCGTTTGCTGCCAATTCGTGAGCGGCAGGCATACGGAAAGCTTTTCCTAAATTAGAACTAAATGTAAATTGAGGATTAATCTTATATTCAAAACCTAAAGAGTAAGTAAGACTGTGGAAATTCTTATTAAATTCCGGAGCACGGATTAAGTATTCTGATGTGCTATTTCCATTTTGGTAAATTTCACTCGAAAACCAATCGCGGTATTCTTTAATTTCAATTTTTCCGTAATCATAACGAATGGAGCCCAACAACATAAAATTGTTGTTTACTTCCCATTTATCGAATATAAATCCGCCAATTTTGTAATTGTTAAACTCGGGAATTAGAAAGCCCCAACCTTTTATTTTATTCTCCTGAATTTCTCCGTTAATTCCATAAGTCAAGCTGTGTCTGTCCAAATCAACTTTATCTCGAATGTTGAGAGAATAAACATTTTTTTGATATTCCATTTCCAAATCGGAAGAATCATTTCTATCGGCCGGATAAGTAGGCGGCATATAACCGTGAGCAATGTATGGGCTGAATTCTTGCCTGAAATTGTTTTGAAATCCCAAATCAAATTTCAACTGATGATTTCCGATATTCCATTCCGTGCGATTGATTATTCTCGTGTGGGAAACCATATCGTAAGGCAATAAAATATCCCGTCGGGAAGCATCGTGCATTTCTTCATCGACATTCATCGGTTCCAGTCCGTGGGCATTGGCAAATGAACCTTTTTTATTGTAGAAATTAGTAAAATAAATTTCAGAATTAAAGTTTTCGCCGATATATCCTGCACGCAGAAATTTATGAAATTCTCGTCCCGCCGTATTTCGTACGCGGTTTTTATGCAATGTTACCGAATAATTGTAAGGATAAATCGTCTCGGCAGGAACTGTGTAGTCTCCATAATTGTGATAGGTTAAACGTCCATCTGCAAACCATTTGTCTTTGCGTGTATATAAATGCAGTGAACTTCCATAATGCATATTATTTGTTTTTCCGATAAGGTCAAAACTTCCTCCGGATGAAAATCTTGAAGGTCTTTTGGTGGAATTTATGACAATTACTCCGCCAACCGCATCCGAGCCATACATAAAAGAAGCAGGACCTCTGGAAATTTCAACGGTTTCAGCATTAAATTGATCGATTTCCAATCCGTGATCCACACCCCATTGCTGACCTTCGTGCTTGATTCCGTCTTCGATTACTGCAACTTCATTGAAACCAAGTCCGCGAATAAGTGGTTTGGATGAGGAAGAGCCGATGCTCATACTTTTAATTCCAGGTAATTTTTCTAGAGTTTGAACCAAACTTCCGCTTAAATTTTGCCGGATATAATCGTTGTGAACTATTTCGGTGGATATCGTTTCTATCTTTTCAATCCGATGCGGTTCTTGAGTTCCGGTAATTTGAACGCTTTCAAGTTCAAAACCGGGAAGTTCCATAATCCACGGTTCTGATAAAACAGTATTTTCATTTAGGTAGTAATTAATTATTTTATTGTCATACCCAAGAGCGACGACAATAAAACTATATTCTCCTTTGGGAAGCCTGTCAAACCTAAATTTTCCTTGTTCGTCAGTCGTAGCAGTTTGTCCGATGGATTCAATAAAAATTCTTGCTTCCGGTAATGGAATTCCGGATTCATTGGTAACTGTTCCCTCTAAAAAATACGATTGAGCATTTGCAAAAACACCAATTGAAGTAAAGCAAAGAAGCAATAAATGCCTGATGGTTTTCATTTTATTCAACAATATCAATGCTTAATCCTCTGATTGACTGCCAACCTTCTTTATCCGTCACTTTAATCAGAAAATGATAATCTCCGGTATCTACATCTTCGGGAACGTAAATGTCAACTTCGGCGATATAACTTTTTAATCCTGCGGGAATGTTGTAGTTTTCAACAAGCACAAAAGGATTAACAGGTTGTTTTACGTCATTTTCTGTGCAATTTTCTGTTTCCGTACTGTGTGAATGATGGTTGAAATTGTGATGGATATCAATTCCAAACGAACCTAATTCTTCATTGTCTGTAAATTCAGCACGAAAAGTAAAAGTTTCACCTTTTTTTATTTTACTGCATTGTACCGGAAAAGCACCCGGAATTGAAATGTTGATTTCAGGCTTTTCTGTGTCGATTGAATCTTCCTTATCACAAGCTGCAAAAAATAGAACTGATAAAGAAAGAAATATGATTTTTTTCATTTTATATTTTTTGTTTGAATCAAAACTGTACTGATTCGTTATTTAATGTTTTAATTGATTTTTAAATATTACGGTGTTTCCCTTATTATGAAATCTGCATTTATCATGTATTCATATCCTCTTAGGTCTGTAACTTTAAAATTAAAATCATATTTTCCTAATAATGCACTTGAGGGAATATATAAATGTTCATGAAACTCCGTATTTATTAGATTTTCAAATTCGGTGTAAACTTTGTTAACATTCCAACCGTTTGGATTGTTTTTATGACTGATGGATATTTCGACGGTTTTTATTTTATTAGGAGCAAAAATTTCGGCTTCAATATGTAGGTCTTCATCGACATAACCGATTCTGTTATTGTCATGTCCAATTTCTAAATCAGAAATAACAGGAAGGTGCGCTTGATCATCGTTGTCTTTATCACAGGATACCAAAAATATTGTTGCCCATAAAAGAAAGGGCAGTTTATATATAGCTTTCATAATCTTAAATTTTATACGTTATAATTAATTTTAATGCAAAACTTATTGAATTTAAAAGGGTGTAAATTCACAGGTTTGTTGCATTTGTTTTTATTCTATTAGACAGAATAAAAACTTTTAAAGCGATAAAAATTTAAGCAACAGGCGGTCCCCTGTTGAAAGAATGATGTGGAGTGACTGAACATAAATTCTCGAAATAGAAATTGGAATTGCGAGAATTGTTCAGAATGTTTATAAAATCAAAGGAAAAATTAATAGGGAGCTGGGATTTTACAATGTGAAAATCGCAAATCGAACATTCTTCGGGAGTGGCAGAAACGTGTTCTTCGTGGTGTAAATCCTTTTCTGTTTCGCCGTAATAGACAGCTTTTTCACAATTTGAAGCTAATTCATAAGAGATGATGCTTTCCTGATGATTGTGAACAACAACAGATGGGCTGATACCGATAAAATACAGTATCATTAAAAAATACGTTAGACCGTGTATATTTAAGTCTTTATTCAATGTATTCTGTCCCAACAGCTTGTTAACTTGCAAAAATAGGATTTTTTTTTGGATTTGGTTTCTTTTAAGTTTTTTTTTAGAAAGCGAAGTGCAACATTTAAACAATTGATTTTCTATGGTTTGATAAATTTAAAAAAGGTGTGTTTTTGAGATTGAATAAAATAAAACATTTGATTTATAGAGATTTTATTTTCGATAATAATTTTAAGAACACTGGAGGATAAGGTAACTTTGTCAATCTTAAATAATCAAAAATAGTATTGAATGAATAAAGAAATAAGACAATTAGAACCAAAAGCATTGTGGAATCATTTTTCCGATTTAAATGCCGTACCTCGTGCTTCGAAAAAAGAAGAACGAGTCATTGCATTTATGAAAGATTTCGGGGAAAAACTTGGATTGGAAACTTTGGTTGACGATGTAGGAAATGTCATAATCAGAAAACCCGCAACCGAAGGTATGGAAAACAGAAAGATGATTGTGATGCAAAGTCATTTGGATATGGTTCACCAAAAAAACAACGATACCGATTTTGATTTTGATACTCAGGGAATCGAGATGTATATAGACGGCGATTGGGTTCGAGCCAAAGGAACTACATTGGGAGCCGACAACGGATTAGGCGTTGCTACCATTATGGCAATTCTTGACAGTAAAGACATTCCGCATCCGGCTATTGAAGCACTGTTTACAATTGATGAGGAAACCGGAATGACAGGTGCAAAAGGATTAAAAGGTGGTTTGCTAAAAGGTGAAATTTTATTGAATCTCGATACAGAAGAAGATGATGAAATAGGAGTGGGATGTGCCGGAGGAATTGACGTTGGTGCAAAAGGAAATTATCAACAAAATGAGGTCGAAAATGGCATTTTATATTCAATTCACGTAAAAGGACTGCAAGGCGGCCACAGCGGTATGGATATTATAAAAGGTTTGGGCAACGCCAATAAAATCATGAACCGCATTCTTGTGGCTGCAAAAAATCAGTTGCAAATTGTACAAATAAACGGAGGAGGTTTGAGAAATGCGATTCCGCGTGAAAGTCATGCGAAGGTCGTTGTTTCATCCGAAAAACAATTTTTAGATGTCGTTGAGGAAATAAAAAAAGATATTATTCAAGAATACAAATCGCTGGAACCTCAGTTGTCGTTTGAAGTTGAAAAAGAAGCTGCGGAAAATTCCAAAGTGATGGATGCTGATAGCCAAGTGGTGTTTTTAAATGTGATGACAGCTTTGCACAACGGCGTTTACAGAATGAGTCCGGATATTGAAAACTTAGTCGAAACCTCAAATAATATTTCAAAAATTCAAGTTGAAAACGGGAATATTCAAATTGAGTGTTTAACCCGAAGTTCGGTTGAATCCTCCAAACAAGATATGATTAATACACTTTCTGCTGTATTTGATTTGGCGGGATATGAAGTTTCACTTTCCGGAGATTATCCCGGGTGGTCTCCCAATATGGAGAGTCCCATTTTAAAAGTATTAGATTCTATTTATCAAAAAATGCATGGAGAACGCGCAAATGTCGCTGCTTGTCACGCAGGATTGGAATGTGGAATTTTAGGTCAGAATTATCCTGAAATTGATATGATTTCTTTTGGTCCGACCATCAAAGGAGCACATTCTCCGGACGAGCGTGCCAGTATTTCTTCAGCTCAGAAATACTGGAATTTTGTGCTGGAGATTCTCAAAAACATTCCATTAAAAGAAGCGCATTAAATCTCACTATATATTAAAATGAATAAAACCCGAATCCAAAATTCGGGTTTTATTTTGAAATTATTTTACACTTTTATTAAGTGTAAAAATGCTTTTGAAAAAATGGTTATTTCACGATTTCCAATTCAAAAACCAAAGGAGAATTTGGAGGAATAATACCCGCAGCTCCGCGAGAACCATAAGCTAAATGCGCAGGAATAAAAATCGTTGCTTTATCGCCTTTGTTCATTTGGAGCATTCCTTCCTTAAATCCCGGAATTAATCCGGCGTTCATGCTGTATTCAACAGGCATTGGAGAATAGCCTCCACCTGCTTTACGCATATCATCGACAGTCAAGTACATTTCTGCAACATCCAATCGGTTGGTATCAAAAAGACGACCGTTGGTTAAGTATCCTGCATAATTTACACGCACTTGTTCGCTTGGTGCCGGTTTTATTTCATCACTATCGCGAACAATATGAATTTTTACGCCGGAAGCTAAAGAATCCGCTTCGGTTTCTAATTTTTTAAGTTCTTCGGATTTTCTAAGTGCTATTTCTTCTATTTTTTCTTCACGTTCTTTTCTTTCGTTTTCAAGTCGTTTCATTTCATCAGTAAAATAAGGAACTTTTACATTTCCTTTTTTGATGATGTTTACTTTTTCAATAATGACATCGTTCAGCGGTTTGTCACTGTCATCAGTTTCGATAACTCCAAGAGCATCTATAACTTCTTGACCTTTTACGATTTCTCCAAAAATTGTATGTCTGTTGTTTAAATGTGGTGTTTCTCTCAATGTAATAAAAAACTGGCTTCCGTTGGTTGCCGGACCGGCATTTGCCATTGCCAATTGTCCTTTTCCGGTAAATTGTAACGTATCGACAAATTCATCGGGAAACGTATATCCGGGACCGCCTGTTCCATTTCCGGCTGGGTCACCTCCCTGAATCATAAAATCTGAAATGATGCGATGAAAAGTCAAACCGTCATAATAGCGTTTTCCGGTAAATGTGCTTTCAACAGAACCGTTTGTACCTTCTGCCAAAGAAACAAAGTTTGCCACGGTTAGCGGAGTTGCTTCGTGATATAATTTAGCGACAAAATCTCCGTGATTTGTTTCAAACTCGGCATATACTCCGTCCGGCAAGTCTCCGTGTTTTGACTGACAGGAAGCAATCAAAAGGGGAAGCGTAATAAATAAGAATAAGATGTTTAATTTTTTCATTTGGATGTTTGATTTATAAAATAACGAATTGTAAAAATAAAAATATATTAAGATGAAAAGCCCTTAATCTTGATTGTTTTCTGTAATTGAAATTAAAGTAACCGTGCTTTTTATCGGAATATTCGACCCGATTTTATTCGCCAAACCATAATATCCATAAGCTTTGTATGATGGAAAAAGGAAGGTGATTTTTTCACCTTCTTTCATTAATTTCAGTCCTTCTCGGATGCCCGAAAATAAATCTTGATTGCTTTGATCAATTGTATAATCTTGAATTCCATTTTCTTCTTCTGAAACAATGGTTTCGTCGCGAATGTTGCGAAGGTCATAAGTAAATTGCACACGATCCCCCAATTCGGGATTTGTTGTATTTGTAGAATCTTTTACGTGATAAAAATACCAGAATCCGTGGTCAGAAACGATGTAGTTAGTTGAAGAATCCTGAGCAATTAGATTTTCTAAAAACGCTCGTTCTTTCTCATAGATTTCTTTATTTTTTACCGCAGATTCTTTAATAAAACTACCGGAATGGTGTTTTATGGGATGTCGCGGTTCTTGTCCTTCACAAGAAACGATGGCGATAAAAAGAAACGGAAAAATTAAGCGACTAAGATTCATTTAATTGTGTTTTATATCGATTCAATAACTGAATAAATTTGAAAACGGTATCTTCCAGAGAATCAGTGCTTCTTCCTCCGGCAGCATTCAGATGACCACCGCCGTTAAAGTGATTTGCGGAAAATTCGTTAACGTGAAAATTTCCTTTACTTCTAAAAGATATTTTAATTCTTTCTTCTTGTTTGCTTTCGATAAACATCGCAGCAAAAATGATGTTTTTAACAGAAAGTGCATAGTTTACAAATCCTTCAGTATCTCCTTTTTTAAAATCGTGTTTGTCCAATTCATCTTGTGAAAGGGTAATATAAGCTGTTTTATATTCCGGTAATATTTTTAAGTTATTTAATGCCACTCCAAGCAGTTTCATCCTTTCCGGCGTATTGATATCAAACACACTTTCGTGGATAAAAGAATTGGGAGCTCCCGAATCGATTAAATCAGCCAAAACCCGATGAGTGACCGCAGTCGTGGACGGATAACGAAAAGATCCTGTGTCCGTCATAATTCCGGTGTATAAATTGGTTGCAATTTCTTTTGTAAACTTAAAATTTTTATCAATTGCTCGAATAAAATGATACACCATTTCGGAAGTGGAACTCATTTTGGTATCGCTATAAGTTACCAAAGCATAATTGTCCGGAGATTGGTGATGGTCTATCATTATAAAATCTGCATCCGCTGAACTCAATACGGACTCCATATCGTTTGTTCGACTAAAAGTATTGAAATCCAATGTAAATAGCAAGCTTGCGTCGTGTATTAACTGCGAAACTTCTGTTTTATTTTTCTCAAAAATCAAAATATCTTCCACAGCCGGCATCCATTTTAAAAAATCAGGAAAATCATTGGGCATAATTATCGAAACCTTGTGATTTGGATTGCTTTTTAAAAATAAATACAATCCCAACGAGGAGCCAATGGCATCGCCATCCGGATTTTGATGTGCTACAATAACAATTTTTTGAGGTTTGCTTAAAAGTGCAGTCGTTTTTTCGATGAGTTTTTTCTCCATAAGAAAGCGAAGATACAAGAAATTGAATTTATTCTATAAATAAAATAGCCACTTAAAAATCATTCGTAATAATTAGGGATTTATAAATTAAGAATATATTCTTCATATCTTATTTGAAATACTATTTTTGCATAAAAAATTAAAAAATGAGAACAAACAGAACATTTACGATGTTAAAACCTGATGCCGTTGAAAAAGGGCATATCGGTGCTATTTTAGAAAAAATCAACGAGGCCGGATTTAGAATTGTCGCTATGAAACTGACGCAATTAACCATTGATGATGCGAAAGAATTCTATGCGGTTCATAAAGAACGTCCTTTTTATGGCGAATTGGTAGAATATATGACGCGCGGACCGATTGTCGCAGCGATTCTTGAAAAAGAAAATGCGGTGGAAGATTTCCGTAAATTAATCGGAGCTACCAATCCTGAAGAAGCTGCCGAAGGAACCATTCGTAAAATGTATGCCGCTTCCATCAGCGAAAATGCAATCCACGGAAGTGACAGCGACGAAAATGCAGCTATTGAAGGAGCTTTCCATTTTGCAGGAAGAGAAATGTTTTAATTAGAAGCATTCCACAATATTCATAAAAAACTTTAGCCGAATCCTTCATTTTGCTAAAGTTTTTTATTTTCAGACCATTGCAATTCTCTTTACAGAAGTACTGATTAATAGCCGCTTAATCTTTTTTAGCTTGTTATGGTTGATATAACGATTTCGATTCTAATAATCTTAAAAAGGATGATAAATGATGAAAATCATATCATCGTGTAATTAAAATTTAGATTTTTGCTTAAAATCAAATTACCATGAAAATAGTATCAGTTGAAGAAGCTGTTTCAGTTGTAAAATCAAACAGTCGCATATTTTTTCAAGGAGCTGCAATGACTCCCAATTTGTTAATCGACAGCTTGGTTGAACGTTATCAGGAATTGGAAAATATCGATATCGTTCAAATCCACACCCACGGAGATGCAAAATATTTGCAAGAACCTTATAACAAAGCATTTCATCTTTCCAGTTTTTTTGTAGGCGACAATACACGGAGAGGAGCAAACTCACTAAACGGAGATTATGTTCCGGTTTTTTTAAGTGAAATTCACCGTTTTTTTAGAAGTAATATCCTACCGTTGGATGTTGCTTTTATTCAGGTTTCGCCGCCGGACAAGCACGGATTTTGTTCTCTCGGACTTTCTGTAGATGTAACGCTTCCCGCTATTGAGACGGCAAGAAAAGTTATTGCTCAAATTAATCCGAATGTGCCACGTACCCATGGCGATGGAATTATTCATATAAACAAAATTGATTTTGCAGTAGAAATCGAGACTCCGATTTATACGGCAAGTATTGGTACTCCTTCAGAAGTAGAAGCGACCATCGGAAAAAACATTGCCAATATGGTGGAAGACGGAGCAACTTTGCAAATGGGAATCGGGAATATTCCCAATGCAGTTTTGCACAATCTTTACAATCACAAACATTTGGGGATTCATACCGAGATGTTTAGCGACGGAATTTTGCCTTTGGTAGAAAAAGGAGTGATTACCGGAGAAAACAAGGTTATAAAAAAAGGAAAAATCGTTACCTGTTTTGCAATGGGAACTCAGAAGTTATACGATTTTATTGATGACAATCCCAGCATTCATTTTAAAGAAGCGGCTTATACCAACGATACGGCGTTAATCAGACGAAATCCAAAAGTAACGGCGATTAACTCAGCAATAGAAATTGATTTGACGGGGCAGGTTTGTGCAGACAGTATCGGGATGTATCAATATTCTGGAGTAGGAGGTCAGATGGATTTTATTCGCGGCGCTTCACTGTCAGAAGGAGGAAAGCCGATTATTGCAATGCCTTCGGCGACTAACAAAGGCATTTCTAAAATAACTCCTTTTCTCAAAGAAGGAGCGAGTGTTACTACAACAAGAGCTCATGTTCACTATATTGTAACGGAATACGGCGTAGTCAATCTTTACGGAAAAGGATTAAAAGAACGAGCAAAAGCGCTTATATCTATTGCACATCCGGATCATCGGGAAATGTTGGAAAGAGCTGCAAAAGAAAGATTTGGATAATGTTTTTCTTAAAAAAAATACTGAATACGTTTAATATTGGTTAAAACTCATTTTAAATAAATTGAATGTCTATTTTTGACATAAACCGAGAAAGAATATGTTTTCAAAAGCCTGTGAATATGGTGTCCGTTCAGTAATTTTCATTGCCTCACAATCATTGCAAGACAAGCGTCCCAACATTGTTAAAATTGCAAAAGCCATTGATTCTCCCGAACCGTTTACTGCAAAAATTTGTCAGCAATTGGCAAGAGCAGGCATCATTCAGTCTAAAAAGGGACCTAATGGAGGTTTTTTTATTATGAAAGATTCTCCACTTACGTTGATGGATATCGTAATAGCAATCGATGGTGAAAATGTGTTTAAAGGATGTGTTCTCGGATTACCGGAATGCTCGGGGGAACATCCTTGTTCGGTACATAATCAATACGGAAGTATTCGAGCCAAAATTAAAAGCATGTGTAAAACAACTACTATTTTAAGTTTGGCTGAAAACTATAAAGAAGGAGATACTTTTCTTAAACTCTAAGATTTTTATTTTCTTGAATTTGATTTGTGATAAATATGTCGGAAATAGAATTTGTTCTATATTTGGCTGCACAAAAGTTTGTTGTATGTTTTCAAAAGCTTGTCAATATGGTATTAAAGCGTCTGTATATGTTGCTTTACAATCGTCTTTAGGGGTTCGTACCAATTTAAAAGACATTGCAAAAAATATTGATTCTCCCGAAGCTTTTACTGCTAAAGTACTTCATTTACTTGCCAAAAACAATCTTATGGATTCTCATAAAGGTCCCACCGGCGGCTTTGTTATTGAAAGTTCACAAGCAAAAAAAATTAAGTTGAGTGATATTGTAAAAGCTATTGATGGCGATAGAATATACAACGGATGCGCATTGGGGTTTGAAAAATGCGATGCCGAAAAACCATGCCCGATGCATGAAAAATTTGTAAACATTCGTGAGCATTTAAAACAAATGCTGGAGAATACCAATTTATACGAATTGGCTCATAAACTTGTTGAAGAACCTACTTTTTTGAAGCGTTGATTTTTTTACCATAATAATGTATAAACGCTTTTGAGGATATAAGTTTATTCATGACAATAAAATCCGGCTGATGTTTCAAATACTTCAAAAAAGACAAAATAACGATATGAAACAACGACTTAAATACGGAGAACGATTCCCTGAAGGAATTAAAGGAATGTTGGAAATTGAAAAATTCATCCACAAATCTTCATTGGATTCCAAATTGCTCGAATTAGTAAAAATGCGCGCTTCCCAAATGAATGGTTGTGCTTATTGTTTGGACATGCACAGTAAAGATGCTCGCCAAATAGGTGAAACCGAACAACGTTTGTACTTATTGAATGCTTGGAGAGAATCGCCTTTTTATTCCGACAAAGAAAAAGCTGCTTTGGAATGGACAGAAGCATTGACTTATATTCATCAACACACAGCAACTGATGAATTATACGCTCAAGTGAAAACACATTTTTCTGACGAAGAAATGATGGCACTTACGATGGCAATTGTCGCTATAAACGGATGGAACCGCATTGCTATTGGTTTCTCCACTGAAGTTGGAACATACGAACCAAAATAAATTATCAGATGCAATTACAGAATTCGATAGCCATAATTACCGGGGCAAGTAAAGGCCTCGGCGCTGAAATTTCTGATTTATTGGTTCAGGAAGGTGCAAAAGTTTACGGAATTGCTCGTGGAAAAGAAAATCTGGAAAAAGTAAAAGACCGTCTTGGCGCAAATTTTATTCCCGTAATATTGGATATATCCGATAGAGAAGCAGTAAAAAAATGGGTAGCAACCGAGTTTGAAAATAAAACGCCGAAAATTTTGATTAACAACGCAGGAATAGGCGCTTTTCAAAGAATTGATGAAATGGATGAAAATCTTTGGGATCAGATGATGCAGGTAAATCTTACCGGAGTTTACAACATAACTGCGCCGATAGTTTCCAAAATGAGAAAAGATAAAAACCTTTCATACATTATCAATATCGGTTCAATTTTGGGAATTACCACGCGTTCCGAAGGTACTGCTTATTCGGCAACTAAATATGGAATTCAAGGGTTTAGTGAATCTTTGATGAAAGAATTGCGCGGAGATCGAATAAAAGTAACTTGTGTAAATCCCGGGTCTATTGAAACTGATTTTTTTGAAAGCTCCGGAATCGAATCTCATAAAAATATGCTCCATCCAAAAGAACTGGCAAAAACCATCGTGTTCTTACTTAAAACTTCCGATAATTTTTTGATAGACGAGCTGCGAATCAGACCACTCGATTCACGCAATCCGGGAAAATAATTCTTGATTAGTTTACTTTCTGGTGTAAATAACTGTCATTCAGGTTTATAAAAATTAAAAATATTTTTTTAAATAAATAATCAGAATATGACTTAAATCATATTCCAGGGGCTTTTAATTTATGACATTTGTGTCAGAAATAGAAATAACCCTAAAATACAATAGAACGATGGATACAATTCAAGAAAGAACAGTAGCCGATGTGGTTACGGAAAATATCAAAGCTGCGCATGTATTTAAAAAATACGGAATAGATTTTTGTTGCGGCGGCGGAATCAGCATAAAACGAGCTTGCGAAAAAGCAAATATAGATGCCTCCCTTTTAGAAGAAGAATTACTGAATTTGGAAAAATCTCAAGATCGCGCATCCAATTATAACTCTTGGAAATTGGACTTTTTGTCTGATCACATTGTCAATGTCCACCACCAATATGTTGAAGAAAGCAGTCCGTTATTACTTCAGTACGCAAAACGTGTAAATCAAGTTCACGGCGGGCATTATACCGAATTGGGCGAAATTGAAAAACTGGTAATTGAGCTTGTTCAGGAAATGGCTTCTCATCAACGAAAAGAAGAATTGATTTTATTTCCCTTTATCAAACGTTTGGTTCGTGCCAAGGAAGAAAATTCAGAAAAACCGCAAAGTCATTTCGGAAGTGTGGAAAGTCCGATAAAAATGATGGAAGAAGAACATGACGAAGCAGGTTTGTTGATGCGTAAAATTTCCGAACTGAGCAATGGTTTCACACCGCCTCAAGGTGCTTGCAATACATATCGTGCTTTTTATTCCAAACTCGAAGAATTTGAGCAAGATTTACATCATCACATTCATTTAGAAAATAATATCTTATTTCCAAAAGCATTGGAATTGGAACGCACATTTTAAGGAGTTAGTGACAATTAAGAAAAAGTTTTTTGATTGATTTTTGATTTGTTTTGACAGCTTGGGAAAACACTTGCTTATGCAAGAGTGTTTATCTCGGGCTGTTTTTTATTTTTGAAAAATGATAAACCTGCATCGACATATTCAAATTGCAATTGGTTATTTTTTTATTGTTGCTTTAATTGGTGTACTCATGCGGTTTTATGTAGTATATCCGTTGCCAATAGTACACAAATATATGTTGCACGCACATTCGCATGTGGCGATTCTCGGTTGGATATATCTCGGATTATCAACTTTGATTTATCATGTTTTTCTAAAAGAAGCGAATAAACCAAAACGATACCGATTCATTTTTGGTTTTACAAACCTCACGATTCTAGGGATGTTGGTAACTTTTCCGATTCAAGGTTATGCTTTGTTTTCAATTATATTTTCAACGCTTTTTCTTTTTGCTTCATACTGGTTTACCGGATTTGCCATAAAAAATGTTTCGGAGAAATTTGAAAATAGATTTTCTTGGAAACTTATCAAAATGGCATTGTTTTACTTAGTAATATCCAGCATTGGTCCTTGGGCAATCGGTGGCGTTATGGCAACGCTCGGAACTGAAACAGTGTGGTACAAAACTTCCATTTATTTTTACCTTCACTTTCAGTACAACGGTTGGTTTGTAATGGCATTGCTTGGAATTTTGTTTTATATTCTCGAAGAAAAAGGAATCGAATTTGATGCGAATAAGTTAAAATCATTTTCATGGCTTTTGAATACGGGAATTATCCTTTCATTTTTTCTTTCGGCACTTTGGTTTAAACCGCACGGAATCATATATATATTAGGCTGGATAGGCGCAACGGCACAATTTATGGGTTTTGTGGAATTGTATTTCCTCTTATCTCCATATAAAAAAGAAATAAAAAAAATGTTTTCCGACAAGTTGCGATTTTTTCTGACAATAGCTTCAGCACTTCTGATTCTTAAGCTCTTTATGCAACTTATGTCCGCAGTTCCGTATTATGCGGCAATGGTTTATGTGCTCAAAGATTTCATTATCGGGTATTTGCATCTGGTTTTTTTGGGAATCATTATTCCTATTATGTTGGTATTCCTGTCGTATTTTAGATTGATAAAGCTTTCTAAAAAATTTATTTATTCTTTTATTATTACAGTTGGCATCACGGAAATTATCATTTTTTACAAAGCGATGGCACTGTGGTTGGGTTGGCCGTTTTTTGAAAATTATTATTTATTGTTAGCTATTGTAAGTTGTTTATTTCTGATTGTTATAGGAATACTGCTTACTGAAAATTTAATGAAAAATCCAAAATCCGAAATTCACGAAAGCTCCTCTTAACTGATATTTGTCATTATTGTTTTGAACCTAAATACAGAGATTTGCACCTTTAAAATTTCCATTTAAAATATGAGTCAGTGTTATCATTGTGGAGATCCGTGTAGTGAGATGGAAATTAAACATCAAGACAAAACCTTCTGTTGTCAAGGATGTAAAACGGTTTTTGAAATTCTTCATGAAAATGATTTGACCTATTATTACGATATTCAAAATTCTCCGGGTATTTCTCCCAATGAAATTGAAGATAAATATGATTTCCTTGAAAATAAACTTATAGTAGATAAGCTGTTGGAATTTAACGACGGTGGAACACAAGTAGTTTCTTTTCTTATTCCTTCCATTCATTGCAGCAGTTGTATTTGGATTTTGGAAAATCTGAACAAGCTATTTCCCGAAGTAAAAAGTTCACAAGTTAATTTTCCCGAAAAAACAGTTCGTATCACGATGGCAGGCTCGGAAAAATCTTTGAAAAATCTTGTGATTCTCTTATCGCGCATTGGTTATGAACCGTATATTTCACTAGAAGATACGGAGAAAAAAGAAAAGAAAAAAGACAGAAGTCTTATTTATAAATTGGGAATCGCCGGATTTGCATTTGGAAACATTATGTTCCTTTCGCTTCCGGAATATTTTGTAGAATACGATTTCTGGTTAGATAAATTCAAACCTTTTTTCCGGTGGATTATGTTTGCATTTTCGTTGCCGGTTGTTTTCTATTCAGCAAGTGGCTATTTTATTTCTGCTTACAAAGGATTGCGTTCGCGAATATTAAATATTGATGTTCCTATTGCCATTGGAATTGTCGCACTTTTTGTACGAAGTACACTCGATATCGTAATGGATTGGGGAACCGGATTTTTCGACAGCCTCGCCGGATTGTTGTTTTTCTTGTTGTTGGGTAAATTTTTTCAACAACGAACATACTCATACCTCTCATTTGAACGAGATTACAAATCCTATTTTCCAATTGCAGTTACCCGACTCAATAAAAATGAAAATGACATTGACACCGAAGAGCAAATTGAAGTCAATGAAGTAAAAAAAGGAGATCGGTTGTTAATTCGAAATAATGAAATTCTACCTGTAGATGCCATTCTCATGAATGGAAAAGCACTAATTGATTACAGTTTCGTAACCGGAGAAGCGGAACCCATTGTAAAAAAAATCGGGGATCGTCTATTTGCCGGAGGAAAACAACAATCAGGAAATATTGAAGTCAGCGTGTTGAAGCCCGTGTCGCAAAGTTATTTGACGCAATTGTGGAGCAATGACGTTTTTCAAAAAGATTATAAAAGTTCGTTTCAATCCATCACAGACGGCATTAGTCGCAGGTTTACAGCAATTCTCTTAACGATTGCCGTTGTAGCTACCACCGTTTGGCTTTTTATCGATACGGCAAAAGCATTTGAAGTTTTCACAGCCATATTAATCGTGGCTTGTCCTTGTGCCATTGCACTTGCTGCACCATTTACACACGGGAATTTATTGCGGATTTACGGACGGGCAAAACTTTATCTCAAAGAAGCTGCGGTTATAGAAAAAATGGCAAAAGTAGATACCATTGTATTTGACAAAACCGGAACATTGACAACCAATCAAAAAAATGTGGTTACTTATGAAGGCGTGGAATTGACACAATATGAAAAAGAATTACTTACCGGAACTTTGCGAGCATCAAATCATCCGTTGAGCCGCTCGTTATATCAGATTTTATTTAAAAATAACATTCAGATGCCCGAAGAATTCCATGAGAAAATTGGTAAAGGCATTGAGGGTCGTTATAAAAAACATACAATTCGCGTCGGGTCTTATGATTATGTGGATGCATCAAACAGCAGCGAGGAAAACGCAAGTCCGAATCGAACCGAAGTGCATATCAGTTCAAATGAAAATTACAAAGGTTGTTTTGTGTTTATAAACGAATATCGACCGGGAATCAAGGAAGTTTTTCACAATTTACAACCAAAAGAAACAGTAGTCTTGTCAGGTGATAATGATGGAGAGCGCGAATATTTGGAAAAAATCCTACCTCGAGAAACAGCGATGTATTTTGGACAAAAACCGGATGACAAATTGAATTTTATCAAACAATTACAATCCGAAGGCAAAACAGTGATGATGATTGGCGATGGATTAAATGACGCCGGAGCTTTAAAACAAAGTGATGTGGGAATCGCCATAGCAGAAAACACAAATGTATTTACGCCTGCTTGTGACGGTATTATGGAAGCTTCTCAATTTCCGAAACTTACATCCTTTTTGGAATTGGCAACACGCGGAAGAAAGATAATCATTTGGGCATTTTTGTTTTCATTGTTCTATAACATCATCGGATTGAGTTTTGCGGTAACCGGAAATCTTAAGCCTGTAGTTGCAGCAATATTAATGCCGTTGAGCTCTATTAGTATCGTAGTCTTCACAACCATGATGACCACTCGTGCAGGAAAAAAATTAGATAAAGAGAAAATTTGATAACTGATAAATGTCATATTAATAAAAGGATGGCAGCTTTATTTTTGAACTCTAAATTACAACCATGACTATAATTTATATGCTATTAACTATAAGTGTTTTAGTAGCCATTGTTTTTTTTATCGCTTTCATTTATTCAGTTAAAAGCGGTCAATACGACGACACCTACACACCTTCCGTTCGTATGTTGTTTGACGATGAACTCGTAAAAGAAAAAACTTCAAAGAATTTAAATAAAACTTCAAAAGAACTTTCAAAACAAACTAAATAATTATGCAGACCGAACAGTTTTATTACGACAATAAGATTGTCAGAAAGTTTATCAATGCCACGATTTTTTGGGGAATCATCGGAATGGCAGTAGGACTTTTATTGGCATTTCTTTTTTTGTTTCCCAATTTAACCGAGGACATTCCTTGGCTGAGTTTCGGAAGATTAAGACCCTTGCACACCAACGCTGTGATTTTTGCATTTGTGGGCAATGCCATATTTGCCGGGGTTTATTATTCTACTCAAAGATTATTAAAAGCAAGAATGTGGAGTGATTTTCTCAGTAACCTGAATTTTTGGGGTTGGCAGGCAATCATCGTTGCAGCTGCGATTACGCTTCCTTTAGGTTACACCACTACAAAAGAATATGCCGAACTTGAATGGCCGATTGACATTGTTCTTGCGATTGTTTGGGTGGCTTTTGGCGTCAATCTGATTATGACCATGATAAAAAGAAGACAGCGACATCTTTATGTGGCTATCTGGTTTTATCTGGCAACTTTTGTAACTGTTGCAGTACTTCATATTGTAAACAGTATGGCAGTTCCGGCAACGATGCTGAAAAGTTATTCCGTATATTCGGGAGTTCAAGATGCCTTGGTTCAATGGTGGTACGGGCATAACGCCGTGGCATTTTTCCTGACAACTCCGTTTTTGGGACTGATGTACTATTTCGTGCCCAAAGCAGCCAACAGACCGGTTTATTCTTACCGACTTTCGATTATTCACTTTTGGTCATTAATTTTTATATATATCTGGGCAGGTCCGCATCACCTTCTATATACCTCACTTCCCGAATGGGCACAAAACTTAGGAGTGGCTTTTTCAGTAATGCTTATTGCACCGTCTTGGGGAGGGATGATAAACGGACTTTTGACTTTGAGAGGTGCTTGGGATAAAGTGCGCGTAGATCCTGTCTTGAAATTTTTTGTGGTTGCGATTACCGGATACGGGATGGCAACCTTTGAAGGACCGATGCTTTCTTTGAAAAACGTAAATGCAATTGCACACTATACAGACTGGATTATTGCACACGTTCACGTAGGAGCACTTGCCTGGAACGGATTCTTGACATTCGGAATGATTTACTGGTTGATTCCTCGATTGTTTAAAACAAAATTATATTCGATAAAACTTGCAAATACACATTTCTGGCTGGGAACATTAGGTATAATTCTGTATGCGTTGCCCATGTATGTTGCAGGATTTACGCAAGCTTCAATGTGGAATCAGTTTGATCCCGACGGAAGATTAACGTATGGGAATTTTTTGGAAACAGTAACTCAAATTATGCCGATGTACACCATGAGAGCTATTGGTGGAAGTATGTACATCCTCGGAGCATTCGTGATGTTGTACAACGTTTACAAAACTTCACGTAGCGGAAGCAAAGTTACTGATGAATTGGCAGAAGCAGCACCGCTTACGCGAATTACCAAAAAACAAACAGCAGGTGAAGGATGGCACTCTTGGTTGGAAAGAAGACCTATCAAATTGACCATTTATTCTACCATCGCAATCCTTATCGGAGGAATTGTACAAATTGTTCCTTCGTTGTTGGTAGATGATTACGTACCGCGAATTGCAAGTGTAAAACCATATACGCCATTAGAATTGGAAGGAAGGGATTTATATATCAGAGAAGGCTGTGTTTCGTGTCATTCGCAAATGATTCGTCCTTTTAGAAGTGAAATTGAGCGGTATGGAGAATACTCTAAATCTGGAGAGTTTGTTTATGATCATCCATTTTTGTGGGGAAGTAAACGTACCGGTCCGGATTTGCATAGAGTAGGAGGGAAGTATTCCGACAGCTGGCACTTTAATCATATGTACGATCCGCAAAGTACGTCTCCGGGATCCATTATGCCTTCGTACAGATGGATGATTAGCTCTGAATTGAATAAGTCCAATACTGAAAGAAAGATGAGAGCATTAACAAAAGTCGGAGTTCCTTATACGGAAGAAGAAATTGCTAATGCACAACAATCTATGGCCGAACAAGGAGCGACAATTGAGCAAAACCTTTATTCAGATCCGGATTTTGCCAATTCTTATGAAGCAGATAAACAATATGCACAAGAAAACGGATTGGATTTTGTCGAAATGCGAAATCGCGAAATCGTTGCGCTGATTGCTTACCTGCAAAGATTAGGTACAGATATCAAAGTAGAAAATATAGAAAATGCTTCGGCACAAAATGACTAATTATGCTAAAGTTTATAAAAGGTAACTTGGAAAATATTGAGAATGTGGAAATATATCCCATCATCTCACTATTGATTTTTTTCCTCTTTTTTGCGGCTTTATTTTATTGGGTCGGTACGGTAAAAAAGGAACATATAGACGAAGTCAGTTCGATTCCGTTAGAAAATAATCCTAAAAATGAAGAACAGCCATGAGAGATGTATTTGTAGTAATCAGAATTTTGACTTACTTGGTTATATCCTTCTTTATTTTTGAGTGGATTATACCAACACAAGGTTCAATGGCAATTATAGAATACCCAATAATATGGGGCGTTCTTTTATTAATATTATTCTTTGCCATCACTTTTGAAATAGTTGTAGCTGCAATCAGACGGGTGCTGATAAATACTTTAGACCCTGAGGTTAAAGCCAAATATTTGGAAGCAGAAGGTTATTCTGTAGAAGATTGGTTCCAAAGAATTTCTAAAAAATTGTCCGGAGCAAAACCACTTGCTTCAGAAGAAACCTTGGTTTTAGATCATGAATACGATGGAATTCGGGAATTGGACAATGATTTGCCACCTTGGTGGAAATATCTTTTTTATGCAAGCATCGTTTTTGCAGTTGTTTATTTAGCACGATACCACATTTTTGGAGGTACAAACCAATATCAGGAATTGGAAAAAGAATTGGCTGTGGCTGAAAGACAAATTGCAGCCTACAATGAAAGTAACAAAGATTTAATCAATGTAGATAATGTTGAATTATTGACAGATGCCGCAGATTTGGCGATGGGGGAAACAATTTATATGAACAGTTGTGCAGTCTGCCATAAAGATAATGGAGCCGGAGGAATCGGACCTAATTTGACCGATGAATATTGGATTCTAGGCGGAGGAATTAAAAATGTTTACAAAACAATTAGTGAAGGTGGAAGACCCGGAAAAGGGATGATTCCTTGGAATTCCGAATTGAAACCTATTGAAATTGCACAAGTGTCAAGTTATGTGCTCAGTCTTCAAGGAACCAATCCGCCGGATCCAAAAGAACCTGAAGGTGAAATTTGGATAGAGTAAATACGGTTTTAGTTGAGCAAATGAAATACAGAGAAAAGCAAACCTAACAAATCACGCTGTAGCAAGCGTATAAAATTTATTACAATTGGATATATTAGACGAGGAAAAATTCAGAGACAGAATTTCAACAGTCAGTGAAGAAGGAAAACGGGTTTGGGTATATCCTAAAAAGCCGTCAGGAAGATATTATGATTACCGAAAAATTGTCAGTTATATTCTTTTGGCAATTCTCGTTATTTCTCCATTTATTAAAATTGATGGCAACCAGTTTTTAATGTTTAATGTTCTGGAAAGGAAATTCAATATTTTTGGATTTCCTTTTTGGCCTCAAGACTTTTATTTATTTGTCATCGCCATGATAATAGGAGTGGTATTTATTGTGTTTTTTACCGCTGCTTTTGGACGTATTTTTTGCGGATGGATTTGTCCGCAAACCATTTTTATGGAAATGGTATTCCGGCGAATCGAATATTGGATTGACGGCGATCGAGGTTCGCAAATTCGTTTGGACAAACAACCGTGGAATGCTGATAAGATTAAAAAACGTTTGCTCAAATGGTCTATATTTTTCTTGATTTCATTTTTTATCGCCAATATTTTCTTGGCGTATATTATCGGAAGCGACCGATTGTTACAATACGTTTCTCAAGGACCAACGGCAAATATGAGTACGTTGTTTTCGCTGCTGATTTTCACGGGAATTTTCTATTTTATTTTTGCATGGTTTAGAGAACAAGTCTGTATTATCGCCTGTCCATACGGGCGACTTCAAGGTGTACTTCTCGATAACAAATCCATTGTGGTTGCTTATGACCATAAACGTGGTGAAAAGGAAAAAGGACGCGCAAAATTTAAGAAAAACGAAGATAGAGAAGCTTCCGGAAAAGGAGATTGTATCGATTGTTTTCAATGTGTAAACGTTTGTCCGACTGGAATCGACATCCGAAACGGAACGCAATTAGAGTGTATCAATTGTACTGCTTGTATGGACGCTTGCGACGATATCATGGAAGCTGTCAATCTTCCAAAAGGACTTATCCGATACGCAAGTGAAGAAAATATTGAGAAAAAAGCAAAATTCGAATTTACACCGAGACTTAAAGGATACACTGCTGTTTTGGTGATTCTTGTGGGCATTTTGGTGGGACTGTTGTTCGTAAGAAGTGATGTGGAAGCAACGGTGCTCAGAATTCCGGGACAACTTCCGGAGCAGGTAGAAAACAATGTGATAAGCAACGTTTTTACTTATAAACTTATAAATAAAACCACATCTGATAAGGAAGCAATTAACTTTAAATTAAAATCTCCGAAAGGGGAAATTAAAACAGTAAAGAGAAATGAAATTGTCGTTCCTGCACAAGAATTGATTGAAGGAACTTTCTTTGTCGAGATTCACAATGCTGAATTAAAAGATAACAGAAACAAAATAATCATCGAAATATACAGCGGTGATGAATTAATTGAAACAACGACAGCTACCTTTTTGGGAAGAAGATCGTATAATTAAAATATAAAAAATATGAAAATAAATTGGGGAGGTGGACTTGTGATAGGAATGGTACTTTTTATCGGTTTTATTATGTATTTCGTAATTCAAATCATGACGAATAAAAAGTATGAATACGAATTGGTAACGGAAGATTACTATTCAAAAGAAATGATTTTCCAAGATCAATTGTACGCTGACAGAAACAGTTATTTATTGGAAGAAAATATAAAACACACACAAACTTCTGAAGGAGTGGTGCTTACTTTTCCCGAAAATCTTAATCATTCTCAAATTTCAGGAATGGTTAGTATTTATCGACCGTCAAATAAAGATTTGGATTTTGAGATGCCTTTACATCTTGACGGATCAAAATTTGTAGTTCCCGGTGAAAAATTAGTCAATGGAAAGTATAATTTCATCG
The DNA here is from genome assembly GCA_964636665.1 of uncultured Flavobacteriaceae bacterium. Lineage (GTDB taxonomy): Bacteria > Bacteroidota > Bacteroidia > Flavobacteriales > Flavobacteriaceae > JAAYLC01. The sequence continues at coordinate 40,229 of CAZWVT010000002.1, read as the reverse complement.
TTCTATGGAAATACGAAGGAAAATCCTACAGATATAAAAACGATATTTATTACTAATGTATGTTATGGACAGCCTTCATATTTGGTCTTTTAGGAAGTTTCCATTGTGTGGGAATGTGTGGTCCGATTGCATTTTTGCTTCCGGTGGATCGATCAAATCCGTATAAAAAAGTAGGTCAAATATTTTTATATCATTTCGGACGTATTTTTTCTTATGCGATTATCGGATTTTTCTTTGGACTGATTGGTAAGAGTTTAAACTTATTCGGATTTCAGCAACAGTTATCTGTATTTATTGGAATTCTAATGATTATAGTAGTTCTTCTGCCTCAGAAAACTTTCAATAAATACAATTTCTCAAAACCCATTTATAAGATTGTTGCCAAAGTTAAAAATGGGCTTGGGCAACAATTAAAGAAAAAATCACCTGATACATTTTTATCAATTGGATTTTTAAATGGTTTTTTACCTTGCGGATTGGTTTATATGGCCGTTTTTGGAGCAATAGCTACCGGCACTGTATTTAGTGGGAGTTTGTATATGATTTTATTCGGTTTGGGAACAATTCCCTTAATGACCGGAGCCGTTTATTTGGGTAATTTTTTAAATCTGAAGATGCGTCAGAAAATTCGTCGTGCTGTTCCGGTTATGGTCGTCGTTGTGGGGGTTTTATTTATCGTTCGCGGATTGGGATTGGGAATTCCCTATGTATCGCCTAAACCGATAGCTGATAAGGTAGAATCCACAATTGAATGTCATACGCCTATAGAATTTTCGATTAATCATTAGATAAACAAATCAATTAAAAAACAAATCAAAATGATGAAAAATTTATTTATTCCATTAGCAGATTGGGGAGTTGGAACCGCACTGATTGCCGTATTTGCATTGGTCTGTATCGGATTGACCGCAATTGTTTTAAGTATGGTGTTTAGCGGAAAGAAAAAAGACGATTCAAATTCTCCGGATGATACCTCGGTTTAGAATTAGAATCGCCAAATTTTGAATAAAAGAAAATAAGGACTTTTATCGAAGCTGTCCTTGAATTGCCGCTACTGTTTCTTTTGAATCTACGGAAAGTCCTTCGCGTTGGTGGATGAGTTCGCCTTGTCTGTTAAAAACACTGATGATATTGGAATGTGAAAAATCAATGGGGGAAATTCGTTTGTAACTCATAGCCAAAACGGCTGCAAATTCCCGTGTGTCTTCTTCTGTACCGCGAAGAAACATCCATTCTTCACTGTTCATCTGATTGTCAATGGCAAACTCTTTTAATCGTTCAGGAGTATCGACTTCCGGATCGATGCTTACAAAAACATATTGAATTTGATTGGTTTTAGTATCGGGAATTTGTTGGGCAATATTGCGCATATCTGCTATTAATCGCGGACAAGCAGCTTTGCAAGAAGTGTAAATCATCACCATCACTGAAACTTTTCCTTGAAGTGATTCCAAAGTAATTGCTTCTCCATCCTGATTGGTCCATTCGGAAGGCAAATTAAAAATAGACATATCCGAAAATTCAGTATCAGTAGAAATTTCTGTGTTATTTGGTGTGTTTTCATGATTGACTTCTTTTTGCTTACAAGAAGTTGTGAAAAATAGAAATATCGTAATGTAAAATACTGATTTTATGCTTTTTTGAATTGAAGTCATTTTAGATACTTTAATAATTAAATTTAAACGCTGATTAAACAATCTTTAATTAGCATCTTTAGCACATCGAAAACCCAAATTATTACCTGTGTTATTGCCTTTGATACTGCTTCGATACGCATAGCGCATAAAAGCGGCATAATTCATCAAATCCGTAGCGCCGACTGCTGCGGCACTGCAAAAAAGATTGGTATCATTTCCGCCGCTTCGAGATTCAGAAGCAATCATAACAGAGTTAAAATCGAAAGTCCATTCCCAAATGAGTCCGTGTAAATCGTAGATTCCCCAAATATTTTTAAAAGTACTTCCCACAACATCACTACTCGTTTTTGGACGTTCATACCAACTTAATATAAATTGGTTGTAGCTTACTTTTTCACGTGCATCCCGAGTTTTGTCATCTGCCATTGCGGCATATTCCCATTCATCCAAAGTAGGAAGTCGTTTTCCTTGATAGCTGCAATATTCTTTGGCAGCAAACCACGATACATTTGTAACCGGTTCATTGGGATTGCCACTACCGTAATCTAAATCTCCCGACCAAGAATTGAGATAACTTTCATCGGCAAAAATCTTTTTTACGTTAGATTTGCGCCATTGTGGATTCTCTTGTAAAAATTCCAAATATTTTTCTTTGGTAACTGCTATTGTATCCATATAAAAATCTGAAACTTCCACAAAAGAATCGATATCACCATAGAGCGGGAGATAACTCCCGCTTTTTACAAATTTCATATCTGAATGTTGTCCAAAGCCGGTGGTTGCGATGGAAAATAAAGTCGTTAATAAGAAAAGTTTTTTAATCAATTTTTTAAAAATTAATTTGAACGTACTGCTCTTACCATTTCGGGAGTAACTTCGGTTCCGTTATTTCCCCAATTGTTATAAATATAAGTCAAAACATGTGCGGTTTCTTCATCGCTTAGCATTTGAGCAGGCATGACACTGTTATATTTTTTTCCGTTTACGGTAATTTCGCCTGATTTTCCGCGAAGCGTAATTTCGATTGCTCTGTCGATATCTTCATTTAAGTAATCGGCATCAGCAAGCGGAGGGAAAACATCCGGCACTCCCTGACCATTATTTTGATGACAGGCAAAACATGTACGACCATAGATGGCGCGTCCTCTTTCCATAATATCTTCTTTGGACATTTCAGTAACGTCTGTTTTGGCAGCAGCCATACGGTCTCGGTCAATTGGCATTACTTGAATGGCACCACCTTCAGGAGCATAAACACCTTCTTGAATTTTTCCTTTATAAACCTTCTCGTTTTCTTCTCCATACACTTCCAATTGAGCCATAGCTCCTTTATTGAATGCGCGGAAAATGCTGTGATCTACCAAAAGGTATTCTCCGGGGGCATCTACTTTAAATTCTACCATAGCTGCTCCACCGGCAGGAATTAATGTTGTTTGAACATTTTCATTTACCAAACTACCGCCTTCAACAGTTACACGATCCAATATTTCTCCGATAATGTGAAATGAAGAAACGAGATTTGGTCCTCCGTTTCCAAGAAATATACGAACGGTTTCTCCAACATTTGCTTCCAATGCACGCTCGCCCATCAATGCTCCGACATGTCCGTTAAACACAACATAATCTGCGTCTTCATCAATCGCTTTTTGCATATCAAATGGTTGGAAGCCGGGTTCGCCATATTTTCCTGCTGTATAAAAATCTCCTTGCATTACATAATATTCTCTGTCTACAGGTTCAAGTCCGCCTTCAGGTTCTACTAAAATCAATCCGTACATTCCGTTGGCTATGTGCATTCCCACAGGAGCAGTAGCACAGTGATAAACATAAAGACCGGGATTTAATACTTTAAATGAAAAAACAGTTTGATGTCCGGGAGCAACAAGAGAAGAAACCGCACCTCCTCCCGGACCGTTTACTGCGTGTAAATCAATGTTGTGGGGAAGTTTGTTTTGCGGATGGTTTTTTAGATGAAATTCGATTTCGTCTCCAACACGGGTTCGGATAAAACTGCCCGGAACCGTGCCGTCAAAAGTCCAATACATATAGGTAACGCCGTCAACCATTGTTCCTTCAAGCTCGATAATTTCCATATCCACGACGAGCTTTTTTGCCATTCGTTTTCCCACAGGAGTAGGAACATTAGGCGGTGCGGTGAGTTCAGCCTGCATCACTTGGTTTACCGGGATATCTACAGGGTCTTCGTATTGTTTATCTCCTTGCTTGTTGACACAAGAAGTAAACAAAAAACTGGTTGAAAAAATTAAAAATAAAATGATGGTGGTAGTTTTTGATGTCATATTTTAGTTTTTTGGGGTTGATGAATCCAAATTAATAATTAATAGAAAGGTAAATAACTTCATTTATAAGTTTAACATTGGTTTTTGAAAATTATAAGTTTGGACGATAAATATAATAAAATATTAGGGAAGAACAGATTTTTGTTGACCAATACACTATAAAAAATGTGATTATAGACAATAAAATTTAAGGTCGTATTCTCTGCTTACCGTACTTCTTTATAGAAGCATTCAATAGATGCTACAGATAATAATTTCACTATGAGTGATTGTCTTATCTTTGTGATTTAATAAAATAAAAAGATGACAAAAATTAATTGGAAAACCGCCAAAGAGTACACAGATATAACTTATAAAAAGCATAACGGCGTAGCTAGAATTGCTTTTAATCGTCCGGAAGTGCGAAATGCTTTTCGTCCGCATACAACTTTTGAATTGTTGGATGCTTTTCACGATGCCCAAGAAGATACATCTATCGGAGTTGTGCTGTTATCTGCTGAAGGTCCTTCATCCAAAGACGGAGTTTATAGTTTTTGTAGTGGGGGCGATCAAAAATCTCGAGGTCACCAAGGATATGTAGGTAATGACGGCTACCACCGATTAAATATTCTCGATGTTCAGCGGTTAATTCGATTTATGCCTAAAGCTGTAATTGCTGTAGTTCCCGGTTGGGCAGTTGGCGGAGGTCATAGCCTTCATGTGGTTTGCGATTTGACGCTTGCAAGTAAGGAACATGCCATTTTTAAACAAACAGATGCCGATGTTACCAGTTTTGACGGAGGCTATGGAAGTGCGTATTTGGCAAAAATGGTCGGACAGAAAAAAGCACGGGAGATTTTCTTTTTAGGTAGAAATTATTCCGCTCAGGAGGCTTTTGAAATGGGAATGGTCAACGCTGTAATTCCTCATGATGAATTGGAAGAAACAGCGTATCAATGGGCACAAGAAATTCTTGCCAAATCACCGACTTCGATAAAAATGCTGAAGTTTGCCATGAATCTTACTGATGACGGAATGGTGGGGCAACAAGTTTTTGCAGGAGAAGCAACCCGATTGGCTTATATGACAGATGAAGCAAAAGAGGGAAGGGATGCATTTCTGGAAAAGCGCAAACCAAACTTTGAAAAGAAGTGGTTGCCTTAATTAAATAGTTGCTTTCTATAATATTTTTACCAAAAATCTATACTTCAATTTATTTTACAGCTATGAATTGAAGCTAATCCTCAATGATTGTAGCTTCATAAGCTCCTGCATCGGGCGGTGTATTTCTTGAAGTTCCGTTTAAATCAACCGATGGAGGAATGCCTGACAACCCGATATCTTCAGCACCGGATTCTCCTTTTGAAATGTTCATGTTGTTTTGGGAACTGTTGTGAAACCTTGGATCGAGATTTAAAATAGTAGTTGTATAAAATTGAGGATTGTCAAAGTCATACAGCGGATGGTCAGCATACTCATTGTTGTAATCTTCAAATTTTATCAATGAGTTACGGAAATTAAAATTAAAAGCAGCGCCTTCATGTTGGAACAATCCTATTTCACGTTGTCCGCTGCCATAAATAATGCAATTTGTGAAATCTGCTTTCAGTAAATCGGAAATGTATATGGCATCTTCGGTCTCCAGTGAATTGTCGATCAAAACACTTGGATAATTCCGGAAACCGCCGGTCCAATAATTGGCAAAAGTACTGTGATTAAATTCATAAGTTCCGCCCAATTGAAGTGCCAACGATACTTCTCCGCAATTATTGATGACCATGTTTTCACCGTAAATTGTACCTGTTCGTGCCAACAATCCGATATTTGAATGATTGTAAAATTGGACGTTCTTAAAAAGTACCGGACTGTCTTCAACAATAACACCTACCATTCCGTTTTTAATGGTCGTATGATGAAATTCATTATCCACACTTCCACTCGTTAGTCGTATGTAGCCCCATTGTCCCGGAACGTCAGAAAAACGAGGTTCCAATCTGTCGCCTTGGAAAATCACCTCATTTTCCATGAGATCTTTGTTACTGCTGGGCGTACCTAAGGATTTTATACTTGCATTTTGAGCGACGAGAATTCCGCTTTCTGCATGAAAATGAACGCGAGCGCCGGCATTAACTTGTAAGGTTTTATTTGAAGGAACTGCCGCAAAACCATAAATTACGTATGGTTTTTCATTGGTAAATGTCAAATAATCATCAGGAATAAAAAACCCGGGAATTTCAACAGTGTTGTCTCCGCTTCCAAGAATAAGCGTTTCCTTAGTTCCGTCGGGGAAAAGTTGTGGATATAAAAATACGGCATCTTTTATCAAAGTAACCAATTCGACATTTTGTTGTTTTACGCCACTATCAAAAATAAGTTGGTCGGTATAAAGAAATTCATTTTCATCAGTGGGAAGTGAATTGATGTCAAAAGTTGTTTCGATAAAAATAAAAATACTGTCGCGTGCAAGAATTTCTATGTTATTAAATGATTTTCCGCTCATTCCGTCAACATTCAGCCGGTAATTTGAATTTTCTCCCTGCCCCAATTTAATGTTAGGAATGTGGATGTCGTCTTTACTGTTATTATATACTTTTAGCGTATAAGTTGAAGAACCAATATTGGAAAAAATCGTATCGAGATAAACTGTGTCTTTTGAAAAAGTAAGATTTCCGGTACTAGGAACGGTTTCAAAATCATTTCGACAGGAACTCCAAAAAATGAGGCTGCACAAAAGCCCAAAGACGTACATTAAACGCATTGCCGTAATTTTTTGGTTAAAAGTAAGGAATTTCTGTGGTTTGAAGAAACAGAAATAAAGAAGGGTTGTTGGTGTAAAATAATTCTTGCGTGCAGTTGTGAATTTGTAAGATATCTCTTTATTATTTCCTCAAAATCCGAACTTTAAACAACTTGTCCCAGTTTTTTCCGGTAATATATAAAATGTCTTTTTCGCCTTTGTATGCAATCCCGTTTAGAACGTCAAGTTGTGGATGTTGCGCAACGTGGTCTTTAAGCGTGGTAAAATCGATAACGCCTTCAACGGCACCGTTTTTTGGATTAATAATGGCAACAGATGACTGTTGATAAATATTGGCATAAATTTTTCCTTCTACCCATTCCAATTCATTGACACTTCGTATCTTACTCGTATTTGTATAAATTTCGATATACTCTTTTTCCGCCAAGGTATTTGGATTCAGCGTCCATATTTTTTCGGTGCCATCACTTTTGTATATGTTTTTTCTATCGTTGCACAATCCCCAACCTTCTTTACTTTCATTATACAAGAAAGTTCCGGTTTGTTCCATCGTTTCCAAATTATAAATAAATCCTGCTTTGCTTTGCCATGTAAGTTGGTAAATTTTATTATTCATAATCGTAAGACCTTCTCCAAAAAAGTTATCTGCAAGATTAACTTTTTTAAGCACTTTTCCGGTTTTATAATCTGTTTTTCGCAAGGAAGACATACCGTATTGACCGGTGCTTTCATAAAGCGTATCTCCGTGAAATTCCAAACCTTGAGTATAAGCAGTTATATCGTGCGGATAAGTTTCTAAAATTTCATAAGTGTACAATACAGGTCTGACATTTGACAAAATTAGAATCGAAAGTCCGGTTTCATACGTCTTTTTTCCGGAATAAATTGTAGCTGTCAATTCTTTTTCTCCTAATTTCTCATTTTTTAATGAAATTTTATTGTTTACCAACTCAGCACGCTTCCCGTTTAAAAAATAAGCAATCGAATCAATAGCAATATCTTTCTCATTATTTATATGTGCTGAAAGCAAGTCTTCCGGGGTATAATTTTTTTTAGAATTTTCTATTTCAATAGAAAACAAATTTGATTTATCATCGATTTTATCACCACAAGCAACAATAAAAAGCAATAAAGTAATGATAGTTAAAAACTTAATCGGTTTCATAAGGGATTCACATTAAGGCACGCAAGATATTTATTAAAAATGAGATGTAAAAATCTTGACAAAGCAGGTAAAATGTGTATCTTTGCATCGGCAAGTCCTACACAACCAGCTCCTGTGGAATCCCCCAGGGTGGGAACACAGCAAGGGTACACGGTCGTAGCGGTGTGATGTAGGTAGCTTGCCATTTTTTATTGGAATAAATCGAAAAAATATTTCTAATATTTTTTTATCTTATATATTGAGTCCTACGTCCTAAGTCCTATAGCGAAGCGGTCATAAGTCTTGTCCGATAAAGACTAAGTTTTCAATTCAAATCGCCATAATTTATCTTTCCAAGGTGTTCCGGCATAATCAATTCCTATACGGGGCGAAACTTCTATTTTTCCGCTAATTTGAGTATTTTCTTCAATCCAAAGTCTTGTAGAAGTTTCAATATTTTCACCATAAAATGATCGGTCAAGTTTAAATTTCTTTCCGATCCGACCGGGACCTGAAATTCCTGTTACACCTCGAATAAGTACCGCTTGTGGATGTTCTTTTGGACCGGTAACGATGTTTAACAGCCAATGAATTCCGTAAATCAAATAAACATAAACCAAACCGCCTTCCTCAAACATGACTTCAGTTCGTGGCGTGCGTCCTTTGCAAGCGTGATTGGCACGATCCTCCGCTCCGAAATAAGCTTCAGTTTCCATTATCGGAAGTTTTAAAACTAAGTCATCGTCAAACTTGCGAACCAACGTTTTACCCAATAAATCAGGAGCAATGTCAATAGCGTCTCCGGTAAAATATTCTCGATTTAAGCGATTCATTCAAATGATTTTTATAACAAAAATACGGCATTGCAGTAAACTTCATTTGAAAGATTATTTAAAAACCACATTTATACGGTCGAATTCATTCTGATTTATGACCTTTGTATTTAACATTTTTTATATGTCCAAAGTTATATTCATCACAGGTGCATCATCAGGATTAGGAAAAGCAATGGCTACGTATCTGGTTTCAAAAAACTACACAGTTTATGGAACTTCACGTAATCCTGAAAATGTGAAAGATGCAGATTTTCCGTTAATAAAAATGGACGTAACCGATGAAGAATCAATAAGAAACGGAGTTTCGGAATTATTGTCAAAAACCAATCGAATCGATGTACTTATAAACAATGCCGGAATCGGGATAACAGGTTCTCTGGAAGAAATTCCAATTTCAGAAATGGAAAAGTCGTTTTCAACCAATTTTTACGGACCGATTCTCGTTGCTCGTGCAGTTTTGCCTACGATGCGCGCTCAAAAATCAGGTTTGATTATCAACATCACTTCCATTGCGGGCTATATGGGATTGCCTTATCGTGGGATTTATTCGGCTACCAAAGCTGCTTTGGAAATTGCAATGGAAGCTATGCGAATCGAATTGACACCTTTTAATATAAAAATGACCAATGTAGCACCGGGCGATTTTGCAACAAATATTTCTGAAAGACGCTATCACGCTCCTGTACTTGAAGATTCGCCTTATAAACAACATTATCAAATGTCTTTGGATTTGATGAATGAACACGTGTATTCCGGTGAAAATCCGATGAAATTGGCAGAAAAAATTTATACGATTGTAAATACAGAGAATCCTAAAGTGCATTACAAAGTAGGCTCGTTTACACAGAAATTCTCTATTTTATTGAAAAAAATATTGCCGGATAGGACTTATGAAAAAATGCTGAAAAAACATTTTAAACTGGATAAATAAATGAATTCGAGAGAAGAACAATTAGCAGCTTTCAAAAGATTGCTGGATATTATGGACGATTTGCGCGAAAAATGTCCGTGGGATAGAAAACAGACTATGGAAAGTTTGCGATACCTTACTATAGAAGAGGTTTACGAATTGGGAGATGCTATTTTGGATGATAATCTCGAGGAGGTTAAAAAAGAATTGGGCGATGTTTTGCTTCACATCGTTTTTTATGCGAAAATAGGAAGTGAAAAAAATGCATTTGATATTGCGGATGTTTGTCATACGATTTCCGAAAAATTAATCAGTCGGCATCCGCATATTTACGGAGATGTAAAAGTTGAAAACGAGGAACAAGTAAAACAAAATTGGGAAAATTTGAAGTTGAAAGAGGGTAAAAAAAGCGTTTTGGAAGGCGTGCCAAACTCATTGCCGGCACTTGTGAAATCAAATAGAATTCAAGAAAAAGTTTCCGGAATTGGTTTTGATTGGGAAAAACCCGAACAAGTTTTTGAAAAATTGCAAGAAGAACTGGGTGAATTGAAACATGAAATCAATGCATCAAATCAGGATAAAATAGAAGAAGAATTTGGCGATGTTTTGTTCTCCATGGTTAATTACGCTCGGTTTTTAAAAATCAACCCGGAAAATGCGTTGGAGCGTACCAATAAAAAATTCATAAAACGGTTTCAATATTTGGAACAAAAAGCCAAAGAAAATGGGAAAACATTGAAAGAGATGACATTACAAGAAATGGACGTTTTTTGGAACGAAGCCAAAAAAATCTTGCATTGATACTGAGTTAAGGATAGCAATGCAAGATTTTATTTTGTCCGACAAAAGATTTATTCTTCTTTATTCTTCTCGAATTTCTTTTATTTTAGAAAGTTTTGCTTTTAGAACTTCCAATTCATCTTTGTGTTTGTCGATATTTTTATAAACTTCTTTTACCAAAGCATTGTTTTTATCAACATTGTGGAAGAAGCCCAAATTGTTTTCCAATTGTCTGATTTCATCACGGATTTCATCAATTCGTTTTGACAAATAAAAATGTTCATTTTGAAGTTGACGCTCGTCATTTTGATTGACAAGTGCGTTTAATTTATTGTCAAATTTAATGAGTTCTTTTTCCTTTTTGCCCAAATCCAACTTGGCAAAAAGTCCGTCTAAAACTTTATTGAATTTTTGCTCAATATTGCGTTGGTTAGAAGGAACCCGACCGATGTTTTTCCATTCAGAAATGTATTGTTTGATGATGGGTAAATCGGTTTCTCTATTTCCTGTTATTTCTGTGTTGGATGCGGATTCGAGAAGGGATTTTTTAGCTTCTAAATTGGCAATTTCTTCTTCGCTTCCTTTATTTCTTTTGGCGTGTAATCTGTCAAAATAATGATTGCAAGCGTTTTTGAATTCTTTCCAAATTTTATCACTGTCTTTTCTAGGAACATGACCGATTTTTTTCCAATCGCTCTGAATTTTTTTCATTAATGGTGTGACCACCTCAAAATCTTCACTGTCCTTATTTTGTTCGGCAATAGCAATTAATTCTCGTTTTTTGTCAAGATTTGCTAATTGCTCTTTTTTCTGGTTTTTATAAAATTTGTTCTTATTTTGATTAAATGAACGTGTTATTTCTTTAAACGATTTCCAGATTTCTTTGTTTTTTGAACGTGGCACTCGACCTATTTCAAAAAAATTGTCTCGAAGCTCCTGAACTTTTTGAATGGCATTTTGCCATCCTTTATGGTTTGTAGGTTGCGATTCTGAAATTTCGGCAATGGAATTTATCAGTTGCATTTTAGCTTCATAATTATCCTGATATTGTTCTTCCATTTGTTCCAAAAGTTCTTGACGACGGTCGTGAATAACTTTTGTAGCAGCACTGAATTTATCCCAAACTTCTTCTCGATATTCTTTGGAAACAGGACCTAAATCTTCTTTCCAAGTTTTATGGAGCATCTGTAATTCGCGAAATGCTTTGTTGACATCCGCTTCTTGTGCTAATTCTTCAGCACGGGTGATTAACTTTAATTTCGCTTCCAAATTGTGTTTGAAATCCAAATCCCTGAATTCACGATTCAAGTGTAGAAAATCATAGAAATTCTCTACGTGATGGTGGTAAGTATTCCAAACGGTATTGTATTTATCGCGAGGAATCGGGCCTGCAGTATGCCATTTCTCCTGAATTTCTTTAAAGTGTTTGTAGGTGGAATTGATATTTTCTTCCGCATTCAATAAACCTTTTAATTCTTCAATCAAATCCCAACGTTTATTGAGGTTTTCTTGAAGATTTTTTTTCAGATTTTTATAGTAATTATTCCGCTTTTCTTTGTAATCAAAATAAAGCGAATTGAATTCTTTTCGAAGCGGAGTAGAGTAGTGGAAGTCGATTATATTTCCGCCGTCTGCAAGAAATTCTTCTTTCTTTTGTTCTAATTCTTCATTGAATTTGCTGTTAAATTCCGAACGAATTTCTTCAACATCTTGTTTTATATCCTGAATTTTTTCTTCTTTCAACAAGCGAGTCAATTCAGATATTAATTGCTTTTTGGAGAAATTTGAATAATCTTTTTGACTTTTTTCTTCTTTTTCATCATCACTATCCTCATCATCAGAACTACTGATTTCTTCGTCATCCGAATCTGAATTTTTATCTTCCGATGATATTTCAGAAATAGTTTCAGAATCTGATTCTTCTATTTTATCAGGTGGATTTTGATTGTTTTCATCTATTGATTCTGAATCAGTTGTATTAGTGATTTTTTTATTTTCATCGTTCACAGTATCTAATACAGATTGTGTTTCCGTGGATTGCACAGCTTCTGAAGAGGCAGTAGATTCATTTTGTTCTGTAGAAGAATTGTTTTCTTTAGATTCTTCCGGCGGAAAATTTTTGTCTGACATTTTTGTAAATGTTTATGTTCGTTTCTTTGGAGGTCAAGATACTAACAACTGATGACTTGACAAAGCAGGATTGTATTTTTTCAAAATTACTCATTCCAGATTTCCCACGCTTTGTCTGCTTGTAAATAAAGCATTTTCAGACCGTTGGATATTAAGGCGTTATTTTCAATTCCTTTTTTTAAGAATGCCGTTTTTTCCGGATTGTAAATTAAGTCGAAAAGCAAGTGATTTGGTTCGAGAAAATGGTAGGGTAGATTAGGAGTCTCGGAAATATTTGGGTAGGTTCCCACCGGAGTGCAATTTACAATAAGTGCATGTGAGCGGATAATCTCTTCAGTCAGCATTTCATAATGAAAAACATCTTTTGATTTTTGTCGACTTACATAAGAAGTATTAAAATCCAATTGTTGCAGTGCAAAGACAATGGCTTTCGATGCGCCTCCGGTTCCTAAAATCAATGCATTTTTATTGAACAACGGCAAATAAGGTTTTAAAGCTTCCGAGAAACCATAACAATCTGTGTTATAGCCTTTTGTTTTACCATTTGAGAGAATCCTAATGGTGTTTACCGCACCTATTTTTTGGGCAATTTCATCAACATCATCTAAATAGGGTAAAATGGCTTCTTTATAAGGAATGGTAACGTTTAATCCTTTTAATTCTGGATTTTTGATAATCTCGGGAAAAGCAGATAAATCCGGTAAATCGTAATTTTTATAACTATGAGCAAGTTGCTCGTTTTTGAATTTGTTCTGAAAATAGTTTTTAGAGAAAGAATATGCGATATTTTTTCCGATGAGTCCGAATTCAGCCATTATTCTTTTTATATAAATGATACCAATCAAGCCCTAAAACTATCAGTACTCCAATCACAATAAAAACAAGTGCCCAAAAGGTTTCTATATTGAATTCCGAAGGAAGATAACGCTGATAACCAACGATGATGTCATCGGCTGCACCTTTTGGGCTTTCATCGTGGGATGCGATGCCGTAAATCGGTCTTTTCCAAGGCCAGACTACTCCTAAGGACCCGGCAATAAATCCAATGATAATGGCAAAAGTTATTTTTCTTAAGTGTTTGAGTACATAAGCCAATAAATGAGAAAAAGTCACCAACCCAAAAAGCGAACCCAGTGTAAAAACTGCTAAAATTTTTAAAAGGCGGATGCGTTCGACATTTGCTGTCCAAGAAAAATCTCCTTGAAATATTTCGGCAAAAGTATCGTACAAAGCATTGACGGAATCAACAAGAAGCAAAACGTAATTTCCGATTAGCATAAGAATAAACGAACCTGAAAGACCGGGCAGTGTCATTCCGGAAATGCTGATAATGCCACAGAAAAACACAAACAAAAGATTACCGTTTTCTGTAGCAGGTTCCAAAAAACTTATTCCTAATCCGACGGAGGTACCTAATAAAACATAGAGAACGTATTTCTTTTTCCAGCTTCCAAAGTCTTTAAGCAGATAGTAGATAGAGCCTATAATCATTCCAAAGAATGCGCTCCATACATAAAGTTCATAATGTGCAATTAGGTAATCCAGAATTTTTGAAACGGAAAAAAAGCTGACCACCATTCCCGCAAGGAGAAAAGTCAAAAAATTCCCGTTAATGTAGTGGTAAAAACTTTTAAAGCGACCGGAAATTAATAGTTTAAAAGCATTTTTATTTACTTTTTGAAGCGAATAAATAAATTCTTCATAAAATCCACCGACAAACGCAACCACTCCACCCGACACTCCCGGAACTTTATTGGCAGCACCCATTCCAAGACCTTTTAGAAATAACCAGATATTGTCTGAGAGTGTTCGTTTATTGGGCATAAAAAATTGTGATTATCGTTTATTGGTTTTGAGATTAGCCAAAAACTCAATTAGAAAAATAATCAGAAATCCTATAAATACAAATATTACAGCTATAAATAATTGTGAATCTCCGGCATATTGTGAGGGTAAAATACTTTTTTCAATAAAGGGCACATTTTCACCGGAAGAATTAATGCGGTATTGCAATACTTCTTTCCACGGCCATATTTTATTTAATGCACCTATCATAAACCCGGTTAAAACAGCTAATGTCAGGTTTTTATAATTTTTAAACATCCAGTTTAATATTCCGGAAAAGGATTTTAGACCGACAATGGCGCCGATTCCAAAAATCAGGACTTTGATGAGGGCGTTACCTAACATTTCAAAATCCATCAAAACCAAACCATCACTTAGTTGCGTAATAATTCCCATTACTCCGGCATAAGCGCCTATTAAAATAAGAATAAATGCTCCTGAAATTCCGGGAAGAATCATGGCGATAATTGCAATAAATCCTGCAAAAAATAAAAAGAAATTGCTTTCTATAGTTCCCATCGGTTCAATAATGGTTATCAAATAGGAAAGAATACTGGCAATGACAAGTCCTGCCATATCTTTGACAGTCCACCGGTTAATTTGTTTGGCAACATAAACGATACTCGCCAGAATAAGCCCAAAGAAAAAAGCCCATACCGGAATCGGATAAGTATCCATCAGCCATAGAATCAAATTTGCGAAAGCAACGATGCTGGTAAATATTCCCAACACCAGGGTGAGCAGGAAAGAAAGATTATATGTTTTCCACGCACTTAGAAATCCTTCGCTTTTCCAGACTTTAAAAAATTTAAAATCCAACTTGTGAATGGTTTCGACAAGTTCTTCATAAATTCCGCTGATGAATGCAATGGTTCCTCCTGAAACTCCGGGAACGATATCGGCAGCTCCCATGAATAAACCTTTGCCGTAAACAAGCAAATAATCTTTAAAATTACGCTTCATGATTTTTTATAAAATAAGCGTCAAATTTACATAATTTTAAAGAGAAGTATTTGTATGTTGCGCCACAATCTGTTTGAATTTCTTCATCTGATAAACCAAGGGGAAAAGCTCTTCGATAATCATAATGAATTCCGGCTCGTTATTAAGTGCGTTTCGAAGATGAATCTCTGCTTTTGAATTTTTTTGCAGTGAGAAATAAAGTCCGGAAAGTCGATATTCAATTTCAGGATGTTCAGGATAAAATTCCAAAGCTTCTTGAAAATTATCAATAGCGGATTGATACTCGCCGAGTGTAATCAAAATATCGCCTCGTGATATCCAAGAATCCAATTCGTAATTTCCGAATTCCAATGCTTTGCTATATCCGATTTCAGCTTCTTGATATTTTTTCAGTTTTTTGTTTATTTTAGCATAGCGTTTCCAGAAAAGGACATTTTCAGCATCAATCGCCAATGCTTTATTGATATATTCTAATGCCTTGTTATAGTCTTTAGATTTGTAATAAAAATCAGCAATTGTTGTCCATCCTTTATCCAATAATGGATCTTCTGTAATGCATTTTAAATAAAAATCCAAAGCAATTTCGGGTTTCCCTAATTTTGCATAACATTTTCCCATACGAAGAAGGGCATAGGAGGTAGGATGTTCTAAACTGAGAGTCAGGGTGTAAATTTCTATGGCTTTATCCCATTTGCCGAGCTTTTCCAAAGTTTTGCCTTTTTCAATATAAGCTCGGAAAAAGGTATCTTTGCTGAAGATGGCATAATCGTATGCTTCTAATGCTTTTTTATAGTCTTTTTGTTTATAATAAAGCCTTCCGATTTGTTGCCAGCCGTTAGCAGAATATGGGTTTTTTTCTAAATAATCATTCAAAAAAACTATTGCTTCATCCACTCTCCCTAAATATTCATAGCAAAAAACAATGTTATAAAGTATTGGGTAATCGTCATAATCGTCACCTACGCATTTGGAAAGATATATTAAAGCATTTTCATAATCATCTCTAAATATATATTCCATACCTAACAGGGTATAAATATATTCCGGATTATTTGTTATTTCGAGGGCTCTTTTCAAAAGATTTATAGCTCCTAAATGATTATCGGTTCGAGAAAAAATGGTTGCTTTTTGGATATAAAACTCTTCATTTCCTTGTTCTAAATAGAAAACTTCTTCTAATAGTTGATCAGCTTCTTCGAGTTTGTCTTCAATTATTAGAATTTCAACTTTATAAATCTTTAAACTAGAACAATCGGGATGTTGTTCCAATCCCAATTTGATTGCTTTACGTGCTAAATGAATTTTTCCGTTTTCTAAATAATAATTTACAATGTCTTCAAACTCATCGGAATCAAAAAACAGAATCTGGTTTGATTTTAACATTGATTCAAATTTATCTATTGAAAAATTCTCTTGTCCCTCAGATTCAAAATACATAGGCATAAATTTAATGCTCCTTCGTTATTAAAGAAAAGCAATATTAATAAACAGTCAAAGGATGTGCCAATTTTGTTGTTAACCGACTTATCAACAATGCTGTGAATATAATAATAGTATTAAAAAAACAACCATATTAACTATTGATTCGCCAATAATGTTGTGAAATTTATTGATTGCCTCTCGTTGAGATAGGATTTTATTGTAGAATTCAAACTGTGTCCAAAACATTTAGAATTATTTCGCATCCTTCTTTAATTTCTTCATTGCTAATTGTTAAGGGTGGTGTTATTCGTAAGGCTCTTGTTTCAAAAAGCAACCAAAAAAGAATTACCCCTCTATTTTTACACTCTAAAATCACTTTGTTGGCGAGTTCTCCGCTTTCTAAAATAGGAGCAAGCATCAATCCACGACCGCGAATTTCCACAATTTTCGGATGCTTCAAATATTTTCGGAACAGTTTTTCTTTTTCCAAAACTTCTGACATCAAATCGGTTTCTGTTAACTCTTGCAACGTAGCCAATGCAGCAGCGGCAATTACGGCATTCCCTCCAAAAGTTGTGATGTGTCCCATCTTTGGATTGTCTTTGAGTAAATCCATGTATTCTTCAGAAGCAGTAAAAGCACCCACCGGCATTCCTGAAGCCATTCCTTTACCCATCACGAGTATATCCGGAACAACATCGTAATTCTGAAAACCAAACAATTTTCCCGTGCGTCCAAAACCGGGTTGAATTTCATCCAAAATCAAAAGGGTTTCGGTTTTATCACAACGTTCTCTGATTTTATTTAAATAATTATTTTTTGGTTCGATAAATCCTGCGCCACCTTGGATGGTTTCTAAAATAATTGCAGCGGTTTTATTGGTGATTTTATCAATGTCGTCAATGTTATTAAAATGAATAGGATGACAATCAGGAACAAGAGGTTGGAAAGGTTTTTTACGTTCTTCAAACCCCATAACACTCATCGAACCCATTGTATTTCCGTGGTAGGCCTGATGCGCATATAAAATTTCAGTTCTTCCGGTAATGCGACGTGCCAATTTTAAAGCGCCTTCAATCGCCTCAGTCCCGCTGTTGACTAAATAGGTGGTGTTAAGCGGATCCGGCAGATTTTTAGCTAATAATTTGGTGAATTGCACCGCCGGTTGCTGAATATATTCACCGTAAACCATTACGTGGAGATATTTGTCTAATTGGTTTTTTATGGCATTAATAACTCGCGGATGGCGATGACCTAAGGTTGATGCAGAAACGCCGGCAACAAAATCCAAATGTTTATTTCCTTGGTAATCATAGATGTAACTTCCGGACGCATGGGATATTTCTACCGCCAACGGGTGGGGTGTAGTCTGTGTTTGATATTTTAAAAAATCTGCTCTCATAATTTACAGCCATTATAAAATCAAGTTCTAAAATGTTTTCTCTAATTCTTCAAATTCATCTTTTTTCTGAGTGGGTTCGTCTTTTCGATGTCGAAGTTCATCTTGTGATAAATTTGATTCTTTGGGAATTATAGCATTTGAGTCATATTCAAAAAAATCAATCTCCGTCGGTGGGAGTTCGATTCCTCTTATAATCGGAAGTTCCGGCTCCGGTTTTCCTTTAAACAAATCTTCTTTTGTAAATAGTCTTTCATCGCCCCGCCAATTAAAGCCAATTAATATGCGTGCATTTTCCGGAAATTTAGAAAGGGGATATAACTTTCCCTGAACATTTTTATTAAATCGAATGCCCGTAATCTGTTGTTCTTCCAGATAAATATCGATAGAACTTGCCAAGGTGTGATTGATTCCGATGAGTTCATCGTTGTCATTTCTTGAAAAATAAATTACTTGTGTGTTTTTATTGATGTGAATGGTATTTAATTCATTTTCAACAAATAATCCAACCATATTTTCACCTTTGACTTGATTGTATCCGAGGCTGTCTTTTTGAATTATAAAAACATTGTTAAAAACCTTTAGTGAATCTAATTGCTCAGTTTGTGTGTTTGAAATTAGATGAATGGTATCTCCTGTTATCTGGTTTTCACCGTTCCATAACACAGGATTTCGCAGCATTTTTGTTATTCCGGTATTTTCATTGGTATAGATTGAATCACTTTTTCCGCTCATGGGTTCTTCTTGCTCATTTCCCGGTTTGAATATCCGAGCGCGATAAAAACCTTTGATAATTCTGTTTTCAGGTTTTCCGGTTATTTGTAGTGTATCAGCATGAACATATATAGAATCACCTTGATTTACAGTAACTGCCAACGCACGTTTTGTAATAAATACCGAATCTTTATCCCGATAAACTTCTGCATAATGACCGCTGACAATGCTGTTGTTTATGGTATCTATAACTCTGATGTTATTCGTGGCGGAAGCAAAATTCCTGTTTCTGTCAAAATAAATGCTGTCACCATACAAAATCCGATTTTCATAATCCACCCTTGAGTTTTTCACAAAATATCCGCTATCGTTTCGGGTGTCATAATATCCTCGTTCGCAATAAATCGTACTATTTTCGCCTTCAATTGTTGAGGATCCGTACAGAAATGCATTTCCCGATTCTGTGAAAAAATCCAATCTTTCACTGTTTAGAATGTATTTGGGATTGACAATTTTAACATCGCTTAAAAATTGATATTTTTTACTTTCGGTAAAATACCTTCCGTATTTGCTGGTAAGTACACTCGATGTATCTCGAACAGTTCCACCACTTCGGTAATAAGCTTGCTGCTTGGTTCTGTCGAAAAAAATTGTATCAGTTTCCAGTTGCGTGTCAGGTTCTTGTAAAACTACATTTCCACTGGCAAATGCAAATTGGGTATCCCCATTGTATTCTGCATATTTACTTTGCAATGTGATAGTATCTCCCTGATGAATACGCACATCGCCATAAGCTTTGACAAAATTGTGCTTGAGGTACACAAAAGCTTGATCACACCACATTTCAATTCCGTCGTGAACAATATAAACTTGTCCGGTTTGGTCTTTGGTATAGATTGCAGCATCCGGAAATTCCGGTCGAATCTCCAAATAACCCGACTGAATATCAATTTTTTGTTGATTTTGAGCAGATAGATAAAAAGAAAACATACATATAAAAAGAATGTGGATATAACGATTCATTCTATACATATGGATTTATTTTAATTCTCAATCGAAATGAGTTATTGTTTTTTTCTATGAATGGTTTGTGTGCGATCAGGTCCTACAGACACGATGGTTATTGGAATTTTTAGTTCGTCTTCAATAAATGAAATGTAATTATTGAGTGCTTTCGGAATATCTGTATCTTTTTTAATTCCTGTAAGATTTTCATTCCAACCATCGAGTTCGATATAAACCGGAGTGATGTGTTCTGCATCTAAAGAATAAGGTAAGTGCTGAATGTTTTCCCCCTTATAATTATAAGCCGTACAAATTTTAATTTTTTCAAATCCGCTTAATACGTCAGCTTTCATCATAATAAGTTCTGTAACACCATTTACTTGAACTGCATAACGTAAGGCAACCAAATCCAACCATCCGCATCTTCTCGGTCTTCCGGTTACAGCTCCAAATTCATTGCCAACTTTTGCCATCGTGACACCGACATCGTCAAAAAGTTCGGTTGGGAACGGACCGCCACCAACGCGGGTTGTGTAAGCTTTAAAAATTCCGAAAACGTCCTTTACCTTGTTCGGTGCCACTCCAAGTCCGGTACATGCGCCGGCAGCAGTGGTGTTCGAGGAGGTTACAAAAGGATAGGTTCCAAAATCAATATCCAGCAAAGAACCTTGCGCTCCTTCAGCAAGAATTGTTTTTCCATCTTTCTGAGCTTGGGTAATATATTCTTCGCTGTCTATAAATTTAAGTGTTTTTAAAACTTCTATTGCCGAAAAAAATTCGGCTTCCAAATCAGCTAAATCATATTCAATGTCAACATTGTAGAAACCTATCATGGCCTCGTGTTTATCGGCCAAAGCACGATATTTTTCTTCCCAGTTGTCAAATTCCAAATCACCGACACGGATTCCATTTCTTCCCGTTTTGTCCATATATGTAGGACCGATTCCTTTTAAAGTAGAACCGATTTTCGCTTTTCCTTTAGAAGCTTCAGAAGCAGCGTCCAATAAACGGTGAGTCGGTAAAATCAAATGTGCTTTACGGGAAATCAAAAGATTCTTTTTGTAATCAATTTGGTAGGCATCCAGTCCTTCCAATTCTTTTACAAATACGACGGGGTCAATAACAACGCCGTTTCCAATTAAATTAATGCTGTTCTTGTGAAAAATTCCCGATGGAATGGTTCGTAAAACGTGTTTGATACCGTCAAATTCCAAAGTGTGTCCGGCGTTTGGGCCTCCTTGAAAGCGAGCGATAATATCATAATTCTTTGTGAGGACATCGACGATTTTTCCTTTTCCTTCGTCGCCCCATTGTAATCCAAGTAGTAAGTCTACTGCCATAATTTAGTCACGATTGTTGGCGCCGTTGGGTTCCCCGGCGTTGGTTTTTCGCTCTCCGTAAAAGTAAAGCGAATGATTGGTTATTTCTATATTAAAAACTTCTTCAATTGTTTTTTTGATGGTGTAAATTCTCGGGTCGCAAAATTCAATTACTTCGCCATTAGAAAGTATGATATGATCATGATTTCTATCAAAATAAGATTTTTCGTAATGTGCTTGATTTTGACCGAATTGATGCTTGCGAACCAATCCACATTCCAATAATAATTCAATGGTGTTGTAAAGTGTAGCACGACTTACCCTGTAATTTTTATTCTTCATATTTATATACAAAGACTCAATGTCAAAATGATTGACGCTATCGTATATTTCTTGAAGAATGGCGTATCGTTCAGGTGTTTTCCGATGACCTTTTTCTTCCAAAAAATCGGTAAACACTTTCTTTACAATTTCTTGATGATGTATGTCTGTTTTTGAACTCATAATAAGGCATCAAAGGTACTCATTATTTTTCTAGTCTAGTAACCTTCTCTATTCCATTTATTTTTTTTATGTTTTCTATAAGCGTATTTAGAATGTTTTTGTTTTTTACGACAACTGTGATTTTTCCTGTAAAAATCCCCGCATTACTTTCAAAATTAACGCTTTTCATGTCAATGTGATGGTTGTTTGAAATAATTCTTGTAACTTCATTTACCAATCCGATAGTATCAATTCCATCGATTTGCAAACGAACGGTAAATTCACGTTGTGTAGAATCAATCCATTGCGCAGGAATTATTCGATATCCATAATTACTTCTTAGCTGAAGCGCATTGGGACAATTGTTTTTATGCACTTTTATCCCTTCATTGATGGTTACGAAACCAAAAACATCATCTCCGGGAATGGGGTTGCAACAATTTGCCATTTTATACTCCAAACGTTCCTCGTTTTTTCCAAAGACCAGCTGGTCATATTTTTCCGTAATTTCTTCACGATGAATGTCGGAAGAAGTGTCGTCTCTACGAATGTTCTTTTTGAAAAAATTCAAAAACTTGTTTCCTCTGGACGAAATAAATTCTTTTAATTTTTTATTATCGATGATACCGGCACCCACACGATAAAATAAGTCAAGGCTTGTTTTTAAATGAAAATAGTTAACCATTTCGTTTACTACCTTTTCATTTAAAGTTATTTTGAGTGAACGCAGTTTGCGGGTAAGCATTTCTTTTCCTTCGGTAGCAATTCTCTTTTGTTCGCTCTTTAACGAAGATTTAATTTTGGATCTTGCACGACCTGTCGTCACATAGTTTAACCAGTTTACAGATGGTTGAGAATTTTCAGACGTAATGACTTCTACCTGATCACCGCTAATTAATTCGTGACTCAATGGCACTAATTTTCCGTTGACTCGGGTTCCTCGCGTATGCATTCCGATTTCCGTATGAACGTGGAAAGCAAAATCTAAGGCTGTTGCTCCTTTGGGCAAAGAGTAAATATCTCCTTTGGGTGAAAACACAAAGATTTCCTTGGCATAGAGGTTCAATTTAAATTCTTCAACAAAATCCACGGCACTGATTTCTGAATTTTCAAGTGTTTCCTGAAGTTTGTTTAACCATGATTCAAGTCCCGCATCTTCTTTTTCTTTGTTTTTATATTTATAATGAGCAGCAAATCCTTTTTCGGCAATTTCGTTCATCCTTTCACTTCGAATTTGAACTTCAACCCATCGACCTTTGGGACCCATTACAGTGATGTGCAAAGCTTCGTAACCTGTTGACTTTGGAGAAGAAATCCAATCGCGCAAACGTGTGGGATTCGGACGGAAATGATCGGTGACTATCGAATAAATCTTCCAAGCATAGAATTTTTCATTTTCCGGAGAACTTTTATAGACAATTCGAACGGCAAATTTGTCATAGACCTCGTCGAAAGAAACATTTTGTGCCAACATTTTCCTCCGAATCGAGTAAATCGACTTGGGGCGTCCTTTGATTTCATATTGAAATCCCTCGGCATCTAAAGAATCTTTTATTATTTTATTAAACGATTGAATATAAGCATCTTGCTCTTCTTTACTTTCATTAATTCTGCTGAGAATATCGTGGTAAACTTCAGGTTCTGTGAATTTTAAACCCAAATCTTCAAGTTCCGTTTTAATGTTGTACAGACCGATTCGGTGCGCTAAAGGAGCGTATATATAAAGTGTTTCCGAAGCAATTTTTTGTTGCTTATCCGTACGCATCGACTCCATGGTTTGCATATTGTGAAGACGATCGGCAATTTTTATGATAATCACGCGAATGTCTTCATTTAAGGTCAGCAACATTTTTCGGAAATTTTCCGCTTGAATAGAAACATCTTCAGAAAGAGAAATGTTTGCGATTTTAGTCAGTCCATCCACAATGCGAGCTACGGTTGAACCAAACATACGTTCGATATCTTCCAAAGTGTAGTCCGTATCTTCCACAACATCGTGCAAAAGTGCGGCAGCAATAGAAGTTGCATCAAGTCCAATTTCGGAAGCCACAATCTTAGCAACTGCAATCGGATGAAAAATATAGGCTTCACCACTTTTTCGGCGCTGATTTCTATGTGCATCGACTGCGACATCAAATGCAGAGCGAATTAATTTTTTGTCCTCGTCTGAAAGTGTGCGATAACTAATTTTGAGTAACTGCTTGTATTGTTTGGCAATTTCTTTGTTTTCTTTCTCCAAATCTGCTTCGGTCATTTCCATATTTATGGATTTTGTGTTGAATTAAAAATACAAAGAAGTATTGAATGGCACAAACAATGATATTGCGGTTTATAAAAAGTTGTCACTGCAAGAAAATTAGCCGTTATAGTATTTGCTGTTCCATATTTCATTGTTAAAATGCTTGCCTTTCGCCCCGCCGTAAAGTACGGTCAATCCGACAGCTGCTTTGAAAATATAAAGAAACAAGAAAATATATTCGCCGTTACCCGGATTGGGCGTAAACCAATGAATCGGGAAAATGGAAGTGAGTAAAACACTGAAAGCAACTAAAGTAATTGCTAAGTTTTCAATGTTTTTAAAAGGCCACATCATCAGTCTGCGAAACGGGTGCAAATCTTTTCCCCATTTGTGAATCAAATAATAATAATCGTTACCGATAGGAGCAAAGAGAAGTGGATCATCGGCATTTTCGAGTTTTAATAATTTTGAAGGTGCCACAATTTTAAAACCGGATAACCGGGTGTTGTGCTTTTCTTCCAAATCTCGAATTTCGGAAACCGCTTCTTCTGGAATTTCACCTTTAAAAAAGGTTGAGTTTAAAAATCGCAAACGATAATCCCAACATATTTTTTTAATATCCGAAACGTGAAAAATACGCTCGCCATCCAATAAATCTACATCAAAATAATTGAAATCGACAGGGTCAGGAGTTTTTATCTCCTCTCTTATTGCTACTCGTTTTGCTTCATTTTTATTTAAAACCAAATATACTTCATTGAGGATTTCAGCTGATGTAATCCTGTCTTCCCTGACTTTTTTTAACCGCTCTTCAATATTAGTTCTATGAAACATAATTAAAAATATTTTGAAAGATTTTTAAAATTACACCGTAGGAAGTTAGCATGCAAAACTTTTAGCATAATTCTTAGAAATCATAAAGCAATAAAACGACGGCGAATCATTTTAACAGTACAAAAAAACTTCATTCCTTATTGATTGTTGTATATTTACACAAAAATTGAATTGAATAATGAATTATAAAAGTGTTTTATACTTGGTTTTAACTTTGGTTTTTTCTACTACGGTTTCAGCACAAAAATATTTGTCAAAAGAAATGGCTGAAGTTAAAACAATATGGAAAGACGGAAATTTCTCTTCTGACAAAGAGCTTTCCGAGAATGTTGCCACTACTACCAATTTAAGTTATTACAGTCAAATTTTACAAAGCAATCAGCGGGCAAAGCAAATGCAAAAAGAAGAAATGGTAACGGTTTTTGTCGTTTCCAATGAAGGTTTTTCTGATTTGTCTGAGGAGCAAAAAGAAGCCTTTTTCAATGATAAAAATAAAACAGAAAAAATGGTTTCTTTTCTCACTGTTCCCGGCAGAATCGATTATCACGGATTAAAAGTTGCTGCTGATAGAAATAACGGAAGTGCAAGTTTAAAAACTTTGCAAGGAACCGATATCATAGTAACTACGCAAGGAGATAAAGTTTTGCTTCAAGCTCCGAATGGAAAAAAATCAGAAATAATAGCTTCCGATTTTTATCACAAAAACGGATTGTTTCATGTTATCAACCGACGGTTGTCGCCGGATGACGAAAAGTAAAAAGTTTATTTTATCTTAAAGTGGCGCCGACTTCATCTTCAAAACGTTTTCTCAATTTTTTCATGATTTTATCTACTTGAACATCAGTTAATGTTTTTTCACTGTCTTGAAATACAAATTTTAAGGCATAACTTTTTTTGCCTTCCGGAAGATTTTTACCGGTGTACACGTCAAAAAGTTCTACTTTTTTCAAAACTTTTTTTTCCGTTTGAAGCGCAATTTCTTTGAGCTTTTTAAAACTCACAGATTCATCAATTAGCAATGCAAAATCTCGATCTGTGCCCGGAAATTTTGGAATTACTTGCAGTTTGAAAGCTTTTTGGTGAATTAAACTTAAAAGGGCATCCCAATCAAAATCGGCATAAAAAACTTCTGCGGAAATATCTGCCGTTCGACAAACTTTGTTGTTCAGGATTCCAAATTCTACAAGTGTTTTTTTGTTTTGAATAAACTTTATTCCTTCAGAATAAATTGGGTTTTCAGTAATTTCTTCTTCTAAATTTGAAAAGCCCAAACGTTTTAAAACGCTTTCAACTATTCCTTTTCCGTAAAAGAAATCAATTTTTTTGGTTGGAAGTGTCCAATTTTCAGCATTGAGCGTGCCGGTTATGTAGAGCGTTAAATGTTTCCTTTCTACATAAGAGGCATCGGCTTTTTTATGATATGTTTTTCCAAATTCAAAAAGAGAAAGATTGGTGTTGTTTCTGTTTAAATTATAAGCCACAGATTCTAGACCGTTCCACAGCATTGAATTTCTCAAAGAGGACAAATCGTGACTCAAGGGATTGAGAATATTTACCAAATCTTCTTTTTTGTCGGAGTCGTTTTTTGCATAATCTGGAGTGGTCAATGAATTGTTCAGCATTTCATAAAATCCATGAGCAATTAATTGAGCCGCCACCTTGTTTTTTATCTGATAATCTTCTACCGGAGCTGTTTTTGCTGTACTTGCATTTAATTTCTGAGAAAATTGGATGTTGTTATAACCGTAAACTCTTAAAATTTCTTCAATTACATCAACTTCCCGAGTTACGTCATTTCGATAGGGTGGAATCGTCATACCAATCCCGATTTCGGTCATATTGGTGATTTTAATGTCTAAAGAAGTTAAAATGTTCTTGATTGTGTCTTTAGGAATTTCTTCACCAATAAGTTTGTTGGCTTTTTCAAAAGGTAAATAGACCTGATTACCTTCAATTTTTTTTGGATATAAATCGGTTAAATCTCCGGTAATAATACCGCCTGCAAGTTGCTTGATTAAGATTGCGGCGCGGCGTAAGGCATAGTCTGTAATGTTAGGATCCACGCCTCTTTCAAAACGAAAAGAAGCATCGGTACTCAACCCGTGTCTTTTGGCAGTTTTCCTAATACTTATCGGATTGAAATAAGCACTTTCTAAGAAAATGGATGTTGTTTCGTTAGTAACGCCACTATTAATTCCACCAAAAACTCCGGCGATACAAAGCGGTTTTTCGGCATCACAAATCATTAAATCTTCTTCGTGAAGACTGCGTTCTACCCCGTCCAAAGTTGTAAATTTTGTTCCGGAAGCAATTGTTTTGACGTGAATTTCATTTCCTACAACTTTACTCGCATCAAAAGCATGAAGCGGTTGTCCAAGTTCGTGAAGGACATAATTTGTTGCATCCACTACATTATTAATAGGAGCGAGTCCGAGCGCTTTTAATCTGTTTTGTAACCAAGCAGGCGAAGGACCAACTTTCAATTCACTAATAGTCAAACCACAATATCGTGGTGCTTTGGTATTGTCGTGAACAGAAATTTTTATTTTCTGAGTGCGATTATCCACTTGAAAAGTAGTTGTGGAAGGCGTAATGACTTTTGTCGAGATACCGCGTTGTTGAAGCCCCGCTCTTAAATCTCGGGCAACTCCCCAATGACTCATGGCGTCTGAACGGTTTGGAGTTAATCCAATTTCAAAAATAGCGTCTGATTCTACTTCAAATACTTTGTTGGCAGGTGTTCCGGGTTTTATCTTTGAATCTACTACCAGGATTCCATCTTTTGAAGTTCCTAAACCCAATTCTTTTTCAGAACAAATCATGCCTTCACTAATTTCTCCGCGAAGTTTTGTTTTTGAAATGGTAAATGAATCTTTTTCTGTGTATAAAGTAGTGCCCACGGTGGCTACCAATACATTTTGTCCTTTGGCGATATTGGGAGCGCCACAGACAATTTGCAAAATATCTTTACCGACTGCTACTTTGGTTATTTTTAACTTATCTGCATTCGGATGTGGAAAACATTCTTTGACATAACCTACAACCACACCTTTTAATCCGCCTTTAATTGGAGAAAATTCTTTAATGCCTTCTACTTCAAGACCTAAATCGGTTAATAAGGTGGCGGTTTCCGATTCGGTATATGGAAAATCGATGAACTGCTTCAGCCAATTGTATGAAATCTGCATAATCTCTTTAAAATGTAAAACGGTGCAAAGATAAGATTTACATTTTTACTTGCCTATTTGATAAAGTCCGGATTTAAAAAGAAATTATAAATGATGACATATTTACTACAAAACAACAAGCCATTGATGTAAAGATTTTCTGAAGCGTTTTATTTCTTTGAGAATAATCGGGAGATACTCTTTTCCGTTGCTGTTTACATTTTCTAATTTTTTGCAACTACGGTATAATTTATTGCTCAGTAATAAGGCTGAAGTAACATGCCGGTGTTTTTCATCTTGAAAAGCGTGTTTTTCAGCTTTTAAAATATGTGGACCAATAGAAAATGATTGTTGAACAATATCTCCGGTTAAATAAACTTGCTGATTTTCTTCACCATTGCTTTTTAACGGGCTAAGATCATCTGTCAAATAATTAGAAATATGGCGAGCAAGGTGAAGAATTTCTAAAGATTTGTAATAAAGTGGAGATTGATAACGATTTGTAAATGAAGAAAGAAGCATATCCATTTTATTGTTTTGTACTTACCCTTTTGTTACTTTATAACAAGTATCAAAATTAATGAGAATCTTTCGGTAGAATAAAGCCGATTTAAAGAAAAACATTATTTTTGCTTTTAAAATTAAAGTAAATCGGTAAAATACTTTAAAAATTATGGATATTATTAATTGGAATATTTTACGCTGTTTACAGCAGAACGCAAGAATGTCACATACAGCCATCGGAAAACAAGTCGGAATCAGTTCTCCTGCAGTTTCCGAACGCATAAAAAAAATGGAAGATTCGGGGATTATCACCGGATATTTTACGTCGGTTTCACCTTATGAAATGGGATATCAACTGAAAGCAATTATTACGCTACGCGCTTTTATGGGGAAACTAAAACCGTTCTTGGAAATCGTCAAAACCTATGATGAAGTAGTGAATTGCTACCGCATTACCGGCAATGAAAATATTGTAATGGAAGTGGTTTTAAAAAATCAAAAGCACTTGGAAAAGTTTATTGATCAGTTGATTAGTTACGGAGAAACAAAAACGCAAATTGTGCTTTCTCAAGTGGTTAAAAATAAAAGCCTGTATCCACCGGATGCACGAAAATGAGACACTCTTTTATACAAAGAAAAAATAATACAGAACAATCCAAAGAATGGCAAAGAAAAATACAAGTCCGAAAACTTGACGGAATTTCTCTTTGTTTCGCTCGACAAAGTAGAGGTAAAATAAATAACCTCCTACGATAATTGCCAGTAAAATAGGAATAAGTGGATAAAGCATTTTTTACGAGCTTAACTTGTTGTCAATCTTCTTAAAAGATAAGAAAAATGTGATGCAAGGTACGATATTCCTATGTATGAATTTTATATAATAATAATTTTTTGAAAAATAATCCTTTAAACGTCATTAGATTAAAAAACGACCTTTAATAATTTTGAAAATCCAATGAGTTTTTTTGTGGAAGTATCGGAATATAAATTTCTGTAACCCATTCCGCAGGATTTAAATTGTCTTGTCGGTTTATTGAAAAGACTTCAAATATTTTTCGTGTTTTATCTCTTTCATAATCGTTTTCCCTTATGTATTGCAGTGCTTCCCGATGAGCTTCTTTAATATTGCTGAGCTTTCCTTTTAATGTAATTTTTACTGCCGAAAGTTCTTCCTGAAAAGCACCAACCACATTACTCGATTCCGGAGTTATAATGCGTTCTCTGACCGGAATTCCAACAGAAAAAATCACATTGTTACTGGTTGTGTCCACATCGTTGTATAGAATAAAAGGAGCGCCTCCTTTACGGATGTTGTTGGTCTCGATAAAATTCTGAACTTCAAAAAGCATCGGAATCATTCTTTCATATACGTTTTCAGTTTTGGCAACAGATGAAGTAAATAAATAGTATCCACCGCTGTAATGCGTAACACCGTCAACATTAACTGAATAAACTTCCATACTTTTTAATAAAGAATTATTCAAATTTTCCAATGCTTGATTTTTTCGAGCATACCAAACAGATTCAAAATTCTTATTGGATAAAGCTTGGTAAATCTTGTCTGTTAACGTATGTTCTCCTTCAAAAATCCAGTTAACTCGGGTTTTATCGTTGACTTCTTCAAAAGTCCAAATCATCTTTCCCGTTCGTTCGCCCATAAATGAGGAATAAGTAAATTCCTGGATTATTTGCTTTTCAGGAATAACTTTGATGTTTGTAAGATGATGCTGATTGTTGTTTTCTTCGTCATGCCATTTTATGGCAGCACCTTCTCCGAAGTTTGTTTCTGATACATTAAAACGAAAATCAGCAGTATCTTTGTTCCAAATTCTCCATTCTTTCCATTTTTCCAAATTGTTTGCATGATTAAAAACCATTGAAACAGGTGCATCCACGGTTGTTGAATTTTCAATGGAAAATGTTCCTTCTTTGGTGCCAAAATAAATTGCACTTCCGATAAACACTAAGAGCACCAGAAAAAAGAGATACTTGACAATTTTCATAACGGGGGAATACTTTAATGAAATTTAAAGCTAAGATATATAAAAATCATCAGGCATTTTAAACTTCTTTGGGTTTTGGTATAAATTTTAGCTTATTGAATACAGAGAATATTAATTACATTTGCTCCACTTATAAAATCACCTAATTATGAAAAAACATTTTATTTTATCACTTGTTATCAGTAGTTTATGGCTGATTTCTTGTGATAATAAGGAAAAGGCAACACCGGAACCTACTACAACAGAAACCGAAAGCTTTGATTATGTAGTAGATCAATTTGCCGATTTACGAATTTTGCGTTATGAAGTTCCCGGATGGGACAAACTGACCTTGAAAGAACAAAAATTTGCATACTACTTGGTTCAGGCAGGAATGGAAGGAAGAGATATTATGTGGGATCAGAACTATAGGCACAATCTAACGATTCGCAAAGCCTTGGAAAACATTTACCAAAATTATAACGGAGACAAAACCACTGATGATTGGAAAAATTTTGAAATTTATTTGAAGCGAATTTGGTTTAGCAACGGAATCCATCATCATTATTCAAACGATAAAATAAAACCGGAGTTCTCTGCTGATTATTTAAAACAATTGCTCGCTGAGACAAACACCAAGTTGGAAGGAGAAGCGTTTGAAGTTATTTTTAACGATAAAGACAGCAAGAAAGTAGATTTAACCAGAAATGCCGACAATGCCCAACTCAGTGCAGTAAATTTTTATGGAGAAGCAGTCGGAAATCAAGATGTGGAAACATTTTATAAAAACAAAAAATCTCCAAATCCACAGAGACCGTTGGCATTTGGTTTGAATTCACAATTGGTAAAAGAGGACGGAGTTGTTAAAGAACGCGTTTATAAATCCGGAGGGTTATACGGAGAAGCCATAGACCGAATTATTTTTTGGTTGGAAAAAGCACAAGAAGTAGCCGAAAACTCAAATCAAGCAGAAGCGCTCGGCTTATTGATTGAATATTACAAAACAGGAGATTTGCAAACTTGGGATGATTATAACGTAGCTTGGACGCAAACTTTAGATGGAAATATTGATTACATCAACGGATTTATTGAAGTTTACAACGATCCGTTGGGATATAAAGGATCTTTTGAAAATATAGTACAAATAAAGGATTTTGATATGTCCGAACGAATGAATGTGTTGTCAGAAAATGCACAATGGTTTGAGGAAAATGCTCCAATTATGGATGAACATAAAAAAGAAGAAGTTGTCGGCGTTTCTTATCGAGTAGTGAATGTCGTTGGGAAAGCAGGCGATGCCTCTCCTGCGACACCGATTGGCGTGAATCTTCCCAACTCAGATTGGATTCGAGCAGAAATCGGCAGCAAATCGGTTTCGTTGGGAAATATTATTGATGCTTATGGCAAAGCCGGAACTTCAGGTCGATTAAAAGAATTTTCACACAGCGAGGAAGTTTATAATCTCGAAATGGAATACGGAGAATTATCCAGCAAATTACATACAGCACTTCACGAAGTCATCGGTCATGCTTCGGGAAAATTAAATCCAGGTGTTGGCGAACCGAGAGAAACATTAAGAAGTTATGCCTCAACCATAGAAGAAGGACGTGCAGATTTGTTGGCACTTTATTTTATGATGGATCCCATTTTGCAGAAGTTGGAACTTGTTGACGATTGGAAAAAATTGGGAATGACTGCTTATGACGGCTATATCCGGAATGGTTTAATGACGCAATTGATTCGTTTAAATATAGGTGATGATTTGGAAGAATCTCATATGCGAAACCGTCAATGGATTGCAGCTTGGGCGTATGAATTGGGAGATAATCAAGTGATTGAAAAAGTTAATATTGACGGAAGAACATTTTTTAAAATCAATGATTACAAAAAACTCCAAGAGATTTTCGGAAAGCAACTTCGAGAAATTCAACGTATTAAATCAGAAGGCGATTACGAAGCTGCCGAACATATTGTGGAAACCTACGGAGTAAAAGTGGATCAAGAAATTCACAAAGAAGTTTTGGAACGTAACAAGCAGTTTGAAACCGCACCGTATGCCGGTTTTGTTAATCCCGTAATTATTCCAAATACAGATGAAAATGGCGAAATTGCAAGTTTTGAATTGGAACAACCTAAAACGTTTGAAGAACAAATGATATATTATTCCAACGAATACAGCAACTTGCCTGAAAAAAATTAAATATTGAAAGTAAATAAAAAATCCCCTAAGAATAATCTGATTTAGATTTTTAGGGGATTATATATTTTACAAACTAAGAGCTTTGGTTAAAACTCCAGTTTCTTTTTTCGCAATTCGAAGTTTTGGCCCAAATATACTTTTCGCACCATTTCGTCTTCTGCCAATTCCTCTGGTTTTCCGTGTTTTAGAATACTTCCTTCAAACATTAAATAAGTTCTGTCGGTGATGGCAAGCGTTTCTTGAACATTGTGGTCGGTGATTAGGATACCGATATTTTTGTTTTTTAATTGGGCGACAATTCGTTGAATATCCTCTACAGCAACCGGATCCACACCTGCAAATGGTTCATCCAACAGAATAAAACTCGGGTCGGTAGCAAGAGCGCGTGCAATTTCTGTTCGTCTTCGTTCCCCGCCACTCAATAAATCTCCGCGGTTTTTACGAATATGGCTAAGACCGAATTCTTCAATTAGCGATTCCATTTTGGCGAGTTGTTCCTTTTTTGAAAGCTTTGTGAGTTGCAAAACGCTTAAAATATTGTCTTCAATACTCAATTTCCGAAAAACGGAAGCTTCCTGTGCAAGATATCCGATTCCATTTTGAGCCCGTTTGTACATTGGATAACGCGTAATATCGGTATCATCTAAATAAATCTTGCCGCCATTGGGTTTAATTAAACCGACAATCATATAAAATGAAGTGGTTTTTCCTGCTCCGTTGGGACCTAAAAGTCCTACAATTTCTCCTTTGTTAACTTCTACAGAAATACCTTTTACAACCTTTCTTCCTTTGTAAGTTTTTATTAAATTTTCTGCTCTGAGTTTCATACGTTTATTTTCTGTCTTTAAAGGTATATATTTATTCTGAGTTGCAATTCTTGAAAACTCATAACGTTTTTTAGTTGTTCGTTGCAGTTTTCTTTTCTTTTCTAAGCACCCATTTTGAAATATAGATGCTGGCTTCATATAAAAGCAGAATCGGAATGGCGACAATTATCTGACTCGCTACATCGGGAGGGGTTATCGTTGCTGATAAAATAAGAATAATAACGATGGATATCTTTCGATATTTTCGCAAACCTTCCGGAGTTACCAATCCTATTTTTGTCAGAATAAACATGATAATCGGTAATTCAAAAATAATACCACTTGCTAAAACAGCCGTACGAACTACTGCGATATAACTTTCCAAATCAAATTGATTCACAACTTCTTCACTAACCTGATATCCTCCCAAAAAGTTGATGGAAAGCGGCGTTATCACGTAATATCCGAAAAGCACACCGAGAAAAAACAAAATAGAAGCAAAAAAGATAAAACCTTTGCTAGAGTTACGTTCGTTTTCTTTTAATCCCGGACTGATAAATCTCCAAAATTCATAAATAATATAAGGAAAGGCGAGAATGATTCCGGCATAAATTGAGGTCCAAATATGAATTGAAAACTGACTTGCCATTTTTAATGCCTGAATTCCAAAGGGCATTTCTTGAAAGCAAAACGAATTCATACCGATGGATTGTGATATTTTACACAGCATCCTATAAGTCCAAAAATCCGGTTTGACAGGTCCGAAAATAAGCGTGTCAAAAATGAAACCTTTAAACAGAAAGGCTATAACAGCAAATATTAGAACCGCTAAAGTTGAGCGAATTAGATGCCATCGCAACTCTTCAAGATGGTCGAGAAAAGACATTTTCTTTGAAGGATTGGATGACTTTTTTGTTTTTTTCATGACGCCAAAGTTAGCGTTAAATTAAATAATCCCTTCTTTGGTAAGATTGTGAATGTGAACCACGCCTCGATACTGTCCGTTTTCATGAGCCAGAAGTTGTGTGATTCCGTTGTCATCCATCATTTTAATTGCTTTTACAGCCATTGCATTGTTGTCGATAATCTTAGGATTTTTAGTCATAATATCTTTTGCTTTTAATGACATAAAATCATCAGATCGAGTCAACATACGCCGTAAATCGCCATCGGTGATAATTCCTATAATCTGATTGTTTTCAATAACGGCAGTGACTCCCAACATTTTTTCGGTAATTTCTACGATGACATCTTTCACTCCGGTTTCTGGTGAAACTTGAGGTTGCGCATTGAGAATTGTCAAATCTCTGACGCGCATATAAAGTTGTTTTCCCAAAGAACCTCCGGGATGATATCGTGCAAAATCTTTGCTTGAGAATCCGTGTAAATCCAACAAACACATAGCCAATGCATCGCCAATTACCAATTGGGCGGTTGTGCTTGTCGTAGGAGCGAGGTTATTTGGGCAAGCTTCTTTTTCTACATAGGCGTTTAATACATAATCTGCTTGTTTTCCTAAAAAGGATTCTATGTTTCCTGTAATTGCAACCAGCTTATTGCCCATAGCTTTAATTAGAGGAACAAGTACCTTGATTTCGGGAGTATTTCCGCTTTTGGAGATACAGATAACCACATCTTCTTTTTGAATAGTTCCCAAATCTCCATGAATGGCGTCTGCAGCATGCATAAAAATGGCAGGAGTTCCGGTGGAATTTAAGGTGGCAACGATTTTGGTCGCTATATTTGCACTTTTACCGATGCCGGTAATAATCACACGACCGGAAGAATTAAAAATCGCAGTTACTGCATTTGCAAATTCTTCATTTACAAAGTCACTCAAGCGTGCAATTGCTTGACTTTCTGTGTCTATAGTGGTTTTGGCTATATTAATTATTTCTTGTGAAGTTTTCAATTTTTTAGTGTTAACAATGTTTGCTGTTGAGTTAAAAACGTGTATATTTAGATTGAAAAAAATAAAAATGTATTTTCATTGTTTTATATTCAGATTAAAGATTTCAAATTCTACAAAACTTGTACAAAATTACAATTGTTCGGTCTTTAAACAACAAGACCAAGTTTAAAATTTAATTCCTATTAATTTAATTTATTATAATAGTGACAGAAAAAGATTTATATGCAGCTTTAAAAAAATATTTTGGATTTACCCAATTCAAAGGACTACAAGAAGAAGTTATACAAAGTGTGCTACATGGTGAGAATACCTTTGTAATCATGCCCACCGGTGGCGGAAAATCATTGTGTTATCAGCTTCCGGCACTTATCAAAGACGGAACAGCCATTGTGGTTTCTCCACTTATTGCATTGATGAAAAACCAAGTGGACGCCCTTCGTGCCTTATCTGCAGAAGAAGGAATAGCTCACGTTCTAAATTCTTCGTTGAATAAAACTGAAATTAGAAGGGTTAAAGCCGATATTGAAAACGGAATAACAAAACTTCTGTATGTAGCACCGGAGTCCTTGACAAAAGAAGAATATGTAGATTTTCTTCAAAAACAGGAAATATCTTTTGTAGCTATTGATGAAGCTCACTGCATTAGTGAATGGGGACACGATTTCCGCCCTGAATACCGAAATCTGAAAAACATTATTGAGCGTATCGGCAAAAACATTCCAATTATAGGATTGACAGCCACAGCGACACCGAAAGTTCAAGAAGACATCTTGAAAAATCTGGGAATGCCGAATGCAAATACATTTAAAGCATCTTTTAACCGTCCGAATCTCTATTATGAAATTCGCCCAAAAACAAAAAATATCAATTCGGATATTACTCGTTTTGTGAAGAAAAATTCCGGGAAGAGTGGAATTATTTATTGCCTAAGTCGCAAGCGTGTGGAAGAACTTGCACAAATTCTTCAAGTTAACGGTATCAAAGCAGTTCCGTATCATGCCGGTTTGGATCCTAAAACACGTGTGAAACATCAGGATATGTTCCTTATGGAAGATGTGGATGTTGTTGTGGCGACAATTGCCTTTGGGATGGGAATTGACAAACCGGACGTCCGCTTTGTGATTCACAACGACATTCCGAAATCCATAGAAAGTTATTATCAAGAAACCGGACGTGCAGGACGCGATGGAGGCGAAGGTCATTGTTTGGCATTTTACAGCTATAAAGATGTAGAGAAATTAGAAAAGTTTATGAGTGGCAAACCGGTAGCTGAACAAGAAATTGGACAAGCATTGTTACAGGAAATCGTCGCTTATGCTGAAACCTCAATTTCTCGTAGGAAGTTTATTTTGCATTATTTCGGCGAGGATTTTGACAACGAAACAGGAGAAGGCGGGATGATGGACGACAATATGCGCTTTCCCAAGAAAAAAACGGAAGCCAAAGACGAAGCGGTAAAACTGCTGCAAACCGTTGCCAAAACAAACGAACAGTACAAATCGAAAGAGATTATAAACGTACTTATCGGAAAAGCAAATGCAATGATTAAATCTCATAGAATAGATGCACAACCATTTTTCGGTTGGGGGAAAGATAGGGAAGCAACTTATTGGATGGCATTGCTGCGACAACTTTTGGTTGCAAATTATTTATACAAAGAAATTGAAACCTACGGCGTTATTCATTTGACTCAAAAAGGAAAAGATTTTATTGAGAATCCGACTTCTTTTATGATGACCGAAGATCATTCATACGATGACAGCGATTCTGACCGAATGGATTTGATTCCAAAAACAGACAATACAATAGACGAACAATTGTTTAAAATGCTTAAACAAGAATTAAAAAAGCAAGCTGATTTACAGAATCTGCCGCCTTATGTCATCTTTCAAGAGCCATCGTTACAGGATATGGCGCTAAAATATCCCATTACTTTGGAAGAACTGGCAAATGTGCACGGAGTAGGAGAGGGGAAAGCAAGAAAATTCGGAAGACCTTTTGTTCGAATAATTGCTGATTATGTTGAAGAACATGAAATCTTCAGACCGGAAGATTTTGTGGTACGTTCCACGGGAAGCAACAGTGCCTTGAAACTTTACATCATTCAAAATGTCGATAGAAAGCTTGCATTGCCTGACATTGCCGAAGCAAAAGGCATGGAAATGTCCGATTTTATTAAAGAAATGGAATCGATTGTGTACAGCGGAACCAAGCTTAATATTAAGTATTGGGTAGATGAAATCTTTGACGAAGACGAACAGGAAGAATTGCATGATTATTTTATCGAAGCAAATTCAGACAGTATTGATGAAGCGATGAGCGAATTTGATGGTGAATATGAAGAGGAAGAATTGCGCTTGTACCGAATTAAATTTATCAGTGAAGTTGCAAATTAGAAACTTTTAAGGTTCTATATAAATGTGGTAAATACCGGTGTCATTTAATGATACTTCGGCATCGGAAGCTGAAACATCCGAAAATTCATAATTGGTACAGCAATCATTTACAATTTCGTCAATTCCGAAAGTAAGGGTTGTCAGCAATTCTGAATTTACTTTAAAATGATAATCTTCATCGGTTTTTAATTCTTTAAAGGAACCGAGAAGAATTTGATTCTTTAATTGATGATACATAAAATCAACTTCCTGATTGTCGTTGTAAATTTTTAAATTTTTGATGTGAGCCGTACCAT
The DNA here is from genome assembly GCA_964636665.1 of uncultured Flavobacteriaceae bacterium. Lineage (GTDB taxonomy): Bacteria > Bacteroidota > Bacteroidia > Flavobacteriales > Flavobacteriaceae > JAAYLC01. The sequence goes on along the minus strand of CAZWVT010000002.1, from coordinate 2,269 downwards.
TTTCAAAAATATTTTCTTCGGTTTCTGAATCTAAAAAAACCAGTTTCATAGCGATTGCTCCTTCACTGCAATCATAATCACAAGGCTCTACACCACAGGAAGTAATTGCGAAAATTAAAAAAAGGAAACTTGCGAGTTTTTGAATCATCAGAAAGGATTGAACTAATTGTTAAATGATTTTTTGATTCGACTGAGTGTTCGTTTGGTATCACGCTCTTTTAGTGTTTCCCTTTTGTCGTATTGTTTTTTTCCGCGTGCCAATGCAATCCGGACTTTTGCAAGCCCGCGTTCATTGGTATAAAGTAGCAGTGGAATTATGGTGAGACCGACGTTTTTTACTTCTTTTTCCAGTTTTTTCAATTCTCGTCTGTTAAGCAGTAATTTCCGTTCGCTTTTTGGATAGTGAGAAAAATTAGTGCCGTGACTATATTCTTGGATGGTCATATTGATGATAAAAAGCTCACCGTTTTTAAATTCGCAAAAACTTTCTGCAATAGATGCTTTTCCCTCTCGAATTGCTTTAATTTCTGTACCTCTCAATACAATTCCTGCATTGTAAGTATCTAAAATTTCATATTCAAACCGCGCTTTTCGATTCTTTATGCGAACGTCTTTTTGTAATGCCATAAGCACAAAATTAAGATATTTTCTCGGGATGGATTGACAAAGATAGGGTTTTGTGGATTGTCAAACAGTACTGACTTAATTTTATGAATTTTATGTTGTCGATCTCTAATTATCTGTTTTTAAAACTCTTTTACACGCGGGCTTTATTACATTGGTGAGTATAAAAGTTTGTTCGGTTTTATGTAAATCCGATTATTTTGAAAATCTATAATAGCGTTAAACCGTTTCAAAATATTATTCCCAAGTATTTTAAGATCATCCACACCTTCCGGGTCTTTGTCATAAATTCCAAGTGGAACTCGATATAATTCGTAATCTCCAATTTTGAGCTTAGGCAATTGAACAACTTTTAAGGAAAGGGTATTCCCACTACTCCCCGTTGCTTTGGCGGTGCGTGTTTGCTTCATTATACCATTTAGTTGATTTTCAGAAGCGAATTTTTGGCTTACCAACAATTCTCCATTTCCTCCTGTGTCAAAACCAAACCAATCTTGTACGTGTTTCGCACCAACAGACAATTCGCATTTAACATAAGGAATGCCATTAATCATTTTAGTCTCCAAGGCTGAATATTCGGACACCAAATCAGGTAATTCGTTATGAATGATCAATAGATTATTGTTGTAATCAATTTCTACTATTTTGTCTTCAAAAGAGCGCCAACTCAATACTGCATCAAATGATTGTTTGCCATACGGAATAATGAGAAGCGGAACATTTTCCCAAATTAAATGGTCGATTGCTATCTTATTGGCAGAACTTAATTGCGTAATCATAACTCCGTCCGAACCTGTATTTTCTACATTTACGTCTATTTTTAGAGATGCTTTCTGACTGTTTATAGCCTCTTCGTTAATCACATTAATTCCCGCATTCAAGTCGAACAAAAAGTTTAATGTGTCGGATTCATTGATTTTTCCTTGTACATAAATGCCATTGTCTGATTTTATTTCAAATGGAATAGTGTCCATTTTTGAGCCCATATTTTTAGTATTCGTAAAGAAAAGTTTGGGTTCTAATGATGGAGGTAAATTTGTACTTGTGTTGATTTGGGTTTTGGCCTCTTTGCCATTTAAAAGTATAGTAAAATTGTATTTTTTATTGGGTTTAATTTTGAAGCTTAAGGAATCAATATCAGAGTAAAATATTACGGTATTTTGCTTTTCAAATGGATTGGTTACAAATATGTCCAATTCATCATTGGGGTTGACTTTCCAAATATTTTTATACACTGATTGACCTTCTTTTATGGTGATAAATTCCGTGTTTGTCTTTAAAACCGGTGTTTTTTGGGCAAAAGCAAAAATGGGGCAGAGTAATATTGCAAGTAAAAATTTCATTATTTTAATTTTATTAAGGCAGGGAATTACGCTTACAGTTAATATTTCATCAAACTTTGTTACGTTGGATTTTGTTTATGATTTGTTCAATATTTATTTACTTCAATCCATTCTTCAGAACGAACATTTTTAAGGCGAACTAGGCGGAAATTTATAAAGTCTTTAGTGGTATATTCCAAATTATAGGTCAATATATCCGGATTTGGTTCGTAAGGCCGCGGATTGTACGAAGTAACATTGACCTTGATTAAGTAGGAATTATCAGCCAATTTCTCTTTTACTGAAGGAAGCGTCCATAACTC
>CAZWVT010000001.1:146234-156618 GCA_964636665.1 uncultured Flavobacteriaceae bacterium | reverse complement strand
CTTTTTTTGCTTTCGTATTGTCCAACACACTGTATTTCGGTCGTTTGGCAAAAGTACGGTAATAGTCGGTTTTTGCAAGTTTTACATTGTCATACTTTGGAATACTTTCTAAAATCGCTTTCGCAAATCCATACCAAGTGGTCGCTCCTGCATTGCTAAAGTGATAAACGCCAAATGTCTGATTATCTTGTCTTATAAGTTCGAGAATGATGCGTGCCAAATCATTTGCATTCGTCGGGGTTCCGGTTTGTTCGGTGGTTATCGTCATCGGTTTTCCTTCCGAAGCCAAACGCAAAATCGTTTTAAAAAAATTATGCCCATATTGAGAATACAGCCACGAAGTCCGAAAAATAAAATATTTATCACAAATTTCTTGGATGTACTGCTCTCCCTTTAATTTGGATGCTCCGTAAACATTTATCGGATTGGTTACATCCTCTTCTAAATACGGAGTGGTTTTTTCTCCGTCAAAAACATAATCGGTAGAAACGTGATATAGAACAACCTGATTTTGGTTACATATCATTGCCAAGTTTTTTACACTTTCCGCATTGACAAGAAACGCTTTTTCAGATTCTTTTTCCGCCGCTTCCACATTCGTATAAGCCGCCGCATTGACACAGTGGGAAATTTTGTTTTCTTTGAAAAAAGATGTCAATGCAGAGCTGTCCGTGATATTTAAATCAGATTTTGAAGTAAAAACAAACTGAAATTCGGGATATGCTGCGGACAACGCTTTCAAACAGCCTCCTAATTGCCCATTCGCACCGGTAATCAATATTTTTACTGGAGTTTTCAACAATGCGCTATTGTATTTTTTATTGATGTCAGATTTTTTTGTGATTCTTTTTAAATCTCGATTTTAATGCAGTTTTTACAAATTCATCACATCTTTGAAAGTAGGTAAATTTTTATCCTTTTCCGAAATGATAAACTCCTCCTTAGGAAGATGCCAATCGAGATTTAAAGTTGCGTCATTATAAATTATTCCTCCTTCGGATTCGCTGTCATAGAAATTATCGCATTTATAAGCAAAAACAGATTCTTCTGACAAGGTGATGAATCCATGTGCAAATCCGCATGGAATAAACAATTGTAGATGTTCTTCAGCATCTAAAATCAAAGAAAATGACTGCCCGAAAGTAGAAGATTCTTTTCTGATATCGACAACGATATCCAAAACTTTCCCTTGAATGACGCGAACCAATTTAGCTTGTGCCATTGCTCCAAACTGAAAATGAAGTCCGCGCAACACTCCCCTTGTCGAAACGGATTGATTGTCCTGTACAAAATCAATGTTCAATCCTGTTTTTTCTCGAAATAACTTTTGATTGTACGATTCAAAAAAAATGCCGCGACTGTCTTCAAAAATTCGCGGTTTTACGATAAAACAATCGTTTAAGGGCGTGTTTTTTATTTCCATCAATCTAATTGTAATAAATGTTTTCCATAGCCACTTTTTAAAAGCGGTTTTGCCAATGTATGAAGTTGTTCTTTCGTGATATATCCCATTTCATAGGCAGCTTCTTCAATTGCTCCTATTTTTAATCCTTGTCTTTCTTCAATGACTTCTACAAATTGAGCCGCCTGCATCAACGATGAAAAAGTTCCGGTGTCCAACCAAGCTGTCCCTTTGTCCAGAATACTTACATGAAGTTTTCCGCGTTTGAGATATTCGTTGTTTACATCGGTTATTTCCAACTCACCTCGAGCGCTCGGTTTTATATTTGCAGCAATTTCAATGACTTCATTGTCGTAAAAATAGATGCCGGGAACAGCATAATTTGATTTTGGCGATTTTGGCTTTTCTTCAATTGAAAGGACTTTCCCGTCTTTGTCAAATTCCACCACCCCGTAGCGTTCAGGATCCATTACGTGATACGCATAAATGATTCCTCCGTCGGGATTGTTGTTGGATTGAAGCAGTTCTTTTAATCCGGAACCATAAAAAATGTTGTCTCCCAGAATTAAAGCTACTTTATCCTGACCGATAAAATCTTTTCCGATGATGAATGCTTCTGCCAGGCCGTTTGGTTGTGCTTGTTCTGCATAATGAAAATTACAACCGAGATGACTTCCATCGCCCAATAACTTTTGGAACAACGGCAAATCTTGAGGGGTAGAAATAATCAAAATATCGCGTATTCCGGAAAGCATCAGTGTTGACAACGGATAATAAATCATCGGTTTGTCGTAAATCGGCATCAGCTGTTTGCTCACGGCAAGGGTCAAGGGATGTAATCGAGTACCGGATCCTCCGGCTAAAATGATTCCTTTCATAATTTTTGGTTAGAGTCGTTCTTTATTATCCAAATACCAAAGAACGGTTTTTCTTATTCCTGATTCAAAATTTTCTTCTGCTTTCCAGCCCAATTCACTTTCGATTTTTGAAGCATCAATGGCATATCTGAAATCGTGTCCGGGACGATCTTTTACATAAGTGATTTGAGCGTGATAAGAAGTTTTCTGCGGTGCAAGTTCATCTAAAATATCACATATTTTCTGTGCGATATAAATATTTTCCCGTTCATTTTTTCCTCCAATATTATAGGTTTCTCCCAGCTTTCCTTTTTCCAGAACCTTGAGAATTCCTGTACAATGATCTTTTACATAAAGCCAGTCTCTAACATTTTTTCCATCGCCGTAAATTGGAATCGGATTTCCTGAAATGGCATTCCTAATAATGGTTGGAATCAGTTTTTCTTTATGTTGATAAGCACCGTAATTATTTGAACAATTCGTGGTTACGACCGGCATTCCGTATGTATGGAAATAACTTCTGACAATAAAATCGGAAGAAGCTTTTGACGCACTGTAAGGACTGTTAGGCGCATAAGGCGTTTTCTCTGTGAACAATCCTGTTTTGCCAAGCGTTCCATAAACTTCATCGGTAGAAACATGCAGAAATCGGGCGTTTTGGAATGTTTCCTTCATCTCATTAGGCTCGGACATCCACGTGTGATAGGCTGTGTTTAGTAAATTGAAAGTCCCGACAATATTGGTCTGAATAAAAGCTCCCGGATCAGAGATTGAATTGTCCACATGACTTTCAGCGGCAAAATGGACTACTTGTTCAAATTGGTATTTTTCAAACAATTCTTTGACCAGTTGGTCGTTACAAATATCGCCGTGTATAAAAGTGATTTTATCGGCTATTAATTTCAGGTTGTCTTTGTTTCCTGCATAAGTCAGTTTGTCTAAAACCACTAAATTTTCTTGTCCTTTTTCTACAAGATATTCCACAAAATTGGCACCTATAAATCCGGCGCCACCTGTGATTAAAACATGCTTTTTAGTCATTATTTTGGTTCGTTTACATTGAGTATTTGATTGAGCATTTTTTGTGTAATTAAATACGTCGGTTTTACGCCCGTTGTTCCGAGTCCGCCGGAAGCTAATGTACTTCCTGTTTCAAGCGGATTGTCCGAGGCGTAATAAGCATAACGTACTTTAACGCGAGAACTTATGCTGCGACGAATTTTTGAAGCTGCTTGAATGGCTTTTTGATAATGAGCGCCTTCCATTTCCAGTCCGATTACATTCCAAGTAGATTTATGAAAGAAAGTAAGTACGTCTTTATTCTGAAGAGAAGTTCCCAAAACAGAAATCATGGTTCCTGTGAATACATTTACATCATCATCTTTAAATGAGGCTGCGGTAATTTCATTTTTAAAGGGATAATTATCTGCCGTTCCTTCAAAAACATGCGCTGTGGGAATCATAATATCTCCTTTTCCTCCTACCAAAATACCGGCCTTTCCCATAATGGAAACCGAAACCACATTCAATCTGACCTTTGTTTTTCCATTTTTAAACGGACGCAACAATTCATCCATGGTTTCATAAGCCTGTTCTCCAAAAGCATAATCCATTACGATTATAATCGGTTTTTGGTTGTCATTCAATTTATTGACATTTTTGGAATAAATCGGATGGGTAATTTTGGAAGTATCGAAAATCTGAACATCGATATTTGTTCCGCTGCTGTCTTCTATAAAAATCATGCCTTCTTTTTGGGCTTGTTTTTTAATTTTTTCACGCATTGTGTGACTGTTCGGACTGCTGATGGTTTCGTATAATTTTAATTCTCCCATTCTTTTGAAATCTTGCGGAAGTGCTTTTTCTGCAAAAAACGTATTCATTACACTGTGCATATTGGCACTGATAATGTGAATGGGGCGGTTTAATAATCCTTTTTCACTCAAAACTTGTTTGATTCGGAATGCCCAAGCTTCTCCGTGAATGTGATGTCCCAATCGTTCGCGCAACACCGGACTGAACGTAATGATTCGTTTATTTTCTTGGATGTATTCTTCAATAGCCAATTGCCCGAGGTGATAAATCATCGTCAAAAAACGATTTTCATTGTTTTCCGTAGCAAAATATGGATAAATGCTTTTTACTTCTTCAAAAGTTCTTCCCAGAAAATTAGCTACGTGAGTCAAAATAACTTCCTTTTCTTCTTGTGAAAGTTTTTTGTTGTTAACTACTACTTCTTCAAGTTTTTTCCAATCTCTGACCACATCACCTCGGTCATTAATCAAAACTTCCTTTCTGATTTTATGAGCTTCGATAAACAGAAACGTCAAATGCGTAAGAATGTCATAAATTTCGGAACGTCCTCTGGTAATTTCAATATTCATTTGTTCCTTGTCAATGCGATAACAATTTCGACGTCTTTTTAGAGGAATAATCGGTTCAAAGTGAGAATTTTTGTAGCCTTCATCACTGGTTAAGTTGATGTATCGACATTCTTCTATTCCTTCCGGAAGTCTGTCCATAATGTATAGCAAACCTTGGAGTTCTATTTTATCTTCCTTGATAGAACCGTAAATTTCCGGACTTAAAATCAACAATGCTTCGCGAAGGGTTTCCCCGGAAATACCGGATGGTTTGTAGAATCCCCTGTTAAAAAGATGGCGCATCGTAATATAAAGCCGTTCAATGGCTTGTGTACTTTCTTGTGCGCGTGTCCGATTGTGTGATTTTAATGTATTCATTGGCACAAATATAAGATTAATTTACTGCTGGATTTTTAGTAAAGCTTCAGCAATATTTCTATCGTTTGACAAACGGGGAACTTTGTTTTGTCCGCCCAATTTTCCTTGTGATTTCATATAATCATTAAAGCTGTTTTGTTTTAATGATACGATTTTCAGAGGCTGTAATACTTTCCCCTGAATCAAATCTTTATAATATGAATTTTGCTCTTGAAGCTCTTCATCTATAATATAAGCTATTTTTTCAATATCAGCCGGCTCTGTATCAAATTCAACCAGCCATTGATGATAGGGCAGTTCTCCTTCGGGTGGCGTAACTTGTGGTGCGACCGTAAATTCGGTTATGGAAAAACCTATGGTGTTCATCGCTTTTTTCATCGCTTCTTCTACTTCTTTTCCGATTACATGTTCTCCAAAAGCGGAAATAAAATGTTTAATCCTTCCCGAGACTATTATTCGATAGGGTTTTAACGAAGTAAACTGAACGGTATCGCCGATATTATAAGCCCAAAGTCCTGCTGTGGTAGAAATAATAAGTGCGTAATTCACTCCTAATTTTACATCTTTTATAGTTAAACGGCGTGCTTGGGGATTGTGGATTTCCGAAACTTCTACAAATTCGTAAAAAATTCCGGAGTTTAGTAAAAGCAATAAACCTTTTTCTTTTTGCGAATCTTGATAAGCAAAAAAACCTTCGCTGGCGGGGAAAGTTTCGATATGATCCACAGGGCGTCCTATCAATTTTTCAAACTTAGTGCGATAAGGTTCGTAATTCACGCCTCCGTAGATGAAGAGGCTGAAGTTTTTGAACAAATCACCTACTTTTTTAGAGGTATTTTCTTCCAATTTTTCAAAATACATTTGAACCCACGGTGGAATGCCGCTGATGAGTGTCATATTTTCATCTTTGGTTTCTGCTACGATGGCATGCACTTTTGTTTCCCAATCTTCAATGCAATTTGTTTTCCAACTTGGCAGTCTGTTTTTCTGAAGATATCCTGGAACGTAATGCGCAACAATCCCCGAAAGTCTGCCTAATTTAATACCATTTACTTCCTCCATTTCCGGACTTCCTTGGAGAAAAATCATTTTACCGTTTACAAAATCCGTTTTTCCTGTTTCATGAATGTAAGACAAAATTGCATTCCGAGCCGCCTTAATATGAGTGGGCATGGATTCTTTTGTAATCGGGATGTATTTCGCACCGGAAGTTGTTCCTGAAGTTTTGGCAAAATAACGCGGTTTTCCCGGCCAAAGGACATCTGATTCACCTTTAACGACTCGTTCTACATAAGATTTTAATTCTTCATAATCACGGATGGGAACATGAGTTGCAAAATCTGAATGCGTTTTGATTTTATTAAAATTATGATTTTTTCCAAAAGCGGTATTTTGTGCTTTAGAAATTAGATAATTAAAAATTTTATCTTGTGTTTCAACAGGATTGTCAACCCATTTTTGAGTCTTGTTATGTACGATTTTCGCAAAGATTCTTGCAGCAAATGATTTTATTGACATAGGGTTAATCGAAATCTATAAAGTTAGTCGGATTTACCGGAAAACCATCTCTCCATAATTCAAAATGAAGGTGAGGTCCGGTGGTGTATTCTCCGGTATTTCCTACGGTTGCTATTACTTCTCCTCCTTTTACTTGTGCGCCTTGACTTTTGGTCAATGAGCCGTTGTGTTTATAAACAGAAATTAAATCGTTAGTGTGTTTAATGATAATCACATTTCCGGTTTGTGAGGACCATTCTGCAAAAATAACCGTTCCGTCGGCGATGGCTTTTACAGGACCGTCCAACGTTGTCAAAACATCGACTGCATAATGTTTTATCTGTGGATTGAAAACTTCGGTAATGGTTCCTTTGACCGGCGCAAAAAATGAATATTGCGGATTTGCCATTGTTATCAAAGGATTGTAAGTGTCTTCTTTTGCTACGCGTTCACGCAATAAAGAATCCGTTCGGGAAATTCTGTCAAGTACTTGGGTATCGACTTTAGCGGCTTCGACAATGGAATCTTTGTTAAATTCCTCCACTTTGATATCTCCGATTAACAAGCTGCGAATGGATTCTATATAAAGTTGATTTGCTTCCAACGATTTTTTTAAAGAATCTGTTTGATAAACCAATTGTGTGGTTTGCCGTTTTACATTTGATGATGAATATCCCGGAATATACTCTCTGAGCGGAGTAAAAGCGATGATTAGCGTAACGGCAATAATAAGCAACAACGCACTTGAAGTGGTTACCACAAAAACATTTAATCGGGTCAGTTTAAACGAAATGCGTTCTTCAAATGTTTCTTCATTAAGAATGATAAGTCTATACTTATTCAGCAGTTTCTTCTTGATACGTTTAGAACGTTTTTCTTTTTTATTCATTTTCATATCAGGCATTCCACAAATATAAACTAAACTATTTCTGTGTGAGTAAAGTTAGAGATAAAACGTAGTTTTTAATCAAATCTTTCTATCTTTGCATTTCAAAAACAATTTAGTATGAATGCATTATTTTTTTCCTTAGCTGCTATAGGGCCTTGGCAAATTGTCCTGATTGTGCTCATTGTATTGTTGTTGTTTGGCGGAAAAAAGATTCCAGAATTGATGCGCGGCTTAGGCAGTGGATTGAAAGAATTTAAAGATGCCTCAAAAGATGATACAAAAGAAACTCAAAATGACAAAAACGTTCGTGAATAGCGATATTAATAACCTTTTAAAATTATAAAAATCCTCAATTTCAATTTTTGAGGATTTTTTTGTTATTCTATTTCTGTGGTCAACAGGATTGACTCAAGTTCAAATTGGAGATTTCGTTTCCTGACTGCCGGTGCATAAGTCCACCCTTCTAAAATAACCCAACGGCTGTTTTTTTCGTCTTTTACTGCATAGTTAATAAAAGGTCCCGCCATATAAGCATTGGTTACTTCCCAAGTTCCACGAGTTTCGTATGCTTGTTTTCCGTCAATAGTCGTGTTGAATAAAAAAGGAGAATACGCTCTTTCTGTGATGAATAAATCATCGTCTTCAACCGGTAATAATTTACTCCCGATAGAATCTCTTACATATAAAATATCTTTCATAGCGGTGCTGTCACTAATTGCATTCAAAGGAACTTGATAAACCATAACATTGGTGGTTCCATCTTTTAAATCTTTTCTAAACCAGTGGAAAGTATCTTGGTCTATTGCATGACGATAAGCGCTGGGAATTTTAAAACTCACTCCCATTTTCTGCTTCATTGAATCTATTTTTCTTGTAGATACAGAAGTTCTTCTCTGTCGTTCTCTAATTTCAGATTTATAGAAGTTTTCAATTATTTTCGGGGAATATTCAGCAATTAATTCGGATAATCTTTCTGATGTCGGAGCATAAATTATTGCACCTGTCTGAGGTTTTGCAAATTCATCTGTTACAAGTGATACTTTTTCTTCATCGCCGATATTGACATAAAGAAATATGCGATTATTTCTGACAAACCCTTCAAATGTTTCCGGAGGCAATTGATTCATGGAATAAAGGGGTTCGTCTTGTGGCAATCCGTCCGCCGGAGCTGCAAAATATTCCCTGATGGTTTCTCCAACATCTCCACGCCACAGGTCATTCGGAGTAACAATCTGAAGTGAATTGATATTCCCTACAGATTTTGGAACAAACGCTTTCTTTTCTTCTCCATTTTGATTACAAGAGGTAAAAACGACCAAAATAGAAATGAAAACGATGTAAAATGGTTTCATTTTAAACAGTTTTAGCGGAACTAACTCTGGGGTATTTTTAGTTTGGTTCCAGGTTTCAAATTAGTCCCACTAATATCGTTCCATTTTTGTATTTTCTCTATAGAAACACCTGGAAATTTTTTTGAAATACTCCATAAAGTATCTCCTGCTTTTACTGTGTATATTTTTTCGCTCGCAGTTTTACTTGTATTATTCTGAGTTACGGCTGTATTAGATACTGCTTGTGTAATGTCAGTTCTCGGATAAATCGTTAAATATTGACCCACGCGAATATTGTTATTTTTCAATCCGTTCCATCGCCTAATTTGCGAAACTCCTACGCGGTATTGTTGAGCAATTTTCCCTAAATAATCACCATTTTTCACACGATAACGAATTCTTTCAGGCTGCTCGTAATACTTCGGCAAAGATTCATTTGCCAATTCTTTCTGTGCATGCTCATAAATTGTTTTTTCGTTGGTAACAAATTTACCAATTGACATTACCGGCAAGCGAAGCATATAATCCCGCCCTTCTATCACCGGAATAATTCCTAATTTGTAAGCAGGATTTAAAAATTCTAATTCTTTGATATCGAGTTCGGTTAATTTTGAAACCTGTTCTAAAGTAATCTGATTCTTTATGCGGATAGTGTCGGTAGCCATATAAGGAATGTGCGTTGAAGTCATAGTTTTAAACCCGTGTTCCTCGGCAAATTCATAAATATACATTGTAGCTAAGAATGCAGGCACATATCCAGCGGTTTCACGTGGAAGAAAGTTTCTAAGCTGCCAATAATCTGTTTTTCCTCCGGAGCGACGAATCGCTTTTGAAACATTTCCTGGCCCGGAATTATAAGCTGCCAATGCCAAATCCCAATCATTAAAACTGTTATTTAAGCTTTTTAAATACTTACTCGCAGCTTCAGTTGATTTTAACGGGTCGGAACGCTCATCAACATAGGAACTCACATTTAAATCAAACATTTTTCCGGTGGTAAACATAAATTGCCACAATCCGGTGGCTCCCACTCGAGATTTTGCGCGCGGATTCAAAGCTGATTCCACAATGGCAAGATATTTTAATTCTAAAGGAAGGTCATGCTTGTCTAAAATTTCTTCAAACATTGGAAAGTAATATCGACTCAAACTCATTTGCCGTTCCAAAGCCGTACGCCGGTTTTTTAAATAATGCTTGATAATATTTTCCAATGAAGGATTGTATTCTACCCGAAATGGCGTTCGCTTGTTCAATTCTTCTAATCGCTGTTTTAACAATTCCGTGGTAAGTTCAGGATAATCGATTTCTGCATCTTCCAAACTCTCATCTAAAATAGTACTGTACATTTCCTCAAAAAGTGAAGAACTGTAAATCTGTTCCAACCACAAACTGTCTTTTATACGTGCTTCCGCCAAATCTTCAATTTTATATTTCAGACTGTCTATGGAAAATTCGTAAACTGTTTCTGTAGATTCAACAATAGAATCTTTAGAAATAGCTTCAATCATCAACTGTTCGTCCTGAGAAAAGGATTTGTTCACAAAAAGAAATGAAGCGACAATAAAAACTGTAAATGCTAATTTATTTATATTCAAAAATCGTATCAAAATTTTAGTGCTTTAAGGGGATTCAGACAAAAGTATAACAGGAAGTTATAAGATTTATTA
>CAZWVT010000001.1:69809-146134 GCA_964636665.1 uncultured Flavobacteriaceae bacterium | reverse complement strand
TAGTGCTTTAAGGGGATTCAGACAAAAGTATAACAGGAAGTTATAAGATTTATTACTTATAAAACCACGAAAGTATATAAATTTCTTATACGCTATAAGCTGCCTTATAATTTTAACACACTTAAGCGAGTGCCGCAATGCCGGGAAGCGTTTTGCCTTCCAACATTTCCAACATTGCACCGCCTCCGGTAGAAACGTAACTGACTTGTTCTGCCAATCCGAATTGTTTGACCGCAGCAACTGAATCACCGCCGCCTACCAATGAGAATGCTCCATTTTTAGTGGCTTTTGCTATTGCTTTTCCAAGAGCTTTGGTTCCGGTTGAAAACGTTTCCATTTCAAAAACACCTACCGGTCCGTTCCAAAGAATTGTTTTGGAGTTACTTATGACGTCTGCAAAAAGTCTATTCGTTTCTGGACCTACATCCAATCCCATCCATCCGGATTCAATAGCATTTATATTCTTAACGGTAGTTTTTGCATCGTTAGAAAATTTATCAGCAACAATTGAATCAATCGGAAGATGCACTTTGACATTTTTTTCTTCTGCCATTTTTAAAATTTGCAATGCCAATTCCTGTTTGTCGTCTTCAACGAGAGAATCCCCTATTTTTCCGCCTTGTGCTTTGATAAAAGTAAACGCCATCCCGCCTCCGATAATCAAATGATCGATTTTATCCAAAATATTTTCGATGATGGTAATCTTAGAAGAAACTTTTGCGCCACCGATAATTGCTGTAACCGGTTTTACATTTTCTTCCAATACTTTTTTTACATTTTCAACTTCCGAAGCGAGCAAATATCCTGCGTATTTATTATTCGAGAAAAAATCGGCAATAACCGCTGTAGAAGCATGCGCTCGATGTGCTGTTCCAAATGCATCATTCACATAACAATCGCCAAGTTGCGCCAATTTTTTTGCAAAATCAACATTGCCTGCTGTTTCTTCCTTATGATAGCGTAAATTTTCCAACAACAAAATATCTCCGGCTTTTAGATTTTGAGCTTTTTCTTCTGCCTCAGTTCCGATACAATCCGAAGCAAATTCAATTTCTCGATTAAATAATTTTGAAAGAAAAGTCACAAGATGCTTTAACGAATATTCATTTTCTCTTTCTTTTGGCCTTCCCAAATGCGACATTAAGATACAGCTTCCACCATCATTTATAATTTTATCAATGGTCGGTTTTGCCGCAAGAATACGCGTGTCGTCAATTATGTTGTGGCTTTCGTCTAAAGGCACATTAAAATCAACGCGAATGAGGGTTCGTTTGTTTTCAAAATTTAAATCGTCGATGGTTTTCATAAGGTTTTATGCTATTGTTAATTTTGTTTGCAAATATAAAATATTGCACGACAAAGAAGTAAAAAAGAAATTCTGTCAAACGAAATGTCTAAATTTGTCCTATGAATTTTTCAGAAGTTATCGGTCAGCAACATATCAAATCACATTTAAAAAAAGGTGTTGAAACAGGACGTATTCCTCATGCGCAAATTTTTTCAGGAGCTGTCGGCTACGGATTACTTCCTGCGGCAATTGCTTATGCAGGTGAAGTTTTAAGCAAGCATTTACCGGAAAATCAAAAAACTGATTGCTTGTCGAAAGTGAAAAAATTTGAGCATCCAGATTTGCACTTTATTTATCCGGTTAATACCAATGAAAAAATCAAAAAAAATGCTGTTTCTACTGATTTTATTGGGGAGTGGCGTGAATTTGTAAAAACCAATCCGTATGGAACGCTGTTTCAATGGCTTCAGACATTGGGAATTGAAAATAAACAGGGAAATATCAGTGCTGCCGAAGCGGAAATCATGACAAAAAAACTGTCTTTAAAATCCTATTCCGGAGGATATAAAGTGATGATAATTTGGATGGCGGAAACGATGCACACGGCTTGTGCCAACAAAATTCTAAAACTTATTGAGGAGCCTTCAGCTCAGACGGTAATTTTACTTTTAACAGAACGGGAAGAACAAATTTTACCCACCATACGTTCGCGATGTCAGGCAATTTCATTTCCCAGACTTTCTGAAAGTGATATCGCTGAAAAATTATTTGAAAATTACAATCAGAGAATCAGCGATGCTAAGAGAATTGCAGCTCAGTCACACGGGGACTTTAATCGTGCGATTCAATTGGTTTTGAAATCTGAAGAAGACGCCATGTTTGAAGCCTGGTTTATTTCTTGGATGCGAGTTGCCTTTACAGTCAGAAACGATCGGCAAGCCATTAATAAATTAATAGTTTGGAGTGAAGATATTGCAGATAAAGGAACCGAAACTCAAAAGCGGTTTTTATATTACTGTACAGAAATCTTCCGACAAGCGATTTTAAAAAATTATGCTGTTGACTCGCTCGTATATTTTGAAGCGATTGACAGAAGCTTTAAAATTGAAAATTTTGCTCCTTTTATCCATCACAATAATATTGCAAATCTTTATGATGCTTTTGAAGAATCATATTATCATATTAGCAGAAATGCAAATGCTAAAATCCTATTTTTAGATTTGTCGATTAAAATGGTTCATTTATTAAACCGTAAATAAATATAACTGATACTTATTCAAGGTAAAATAAATATATGTTATATATGATTGCTTGTTTAAACGGTTTTATTTGAACAATAATTCGACTGCCGATACAGAATACCTTCAGCAGCATTTTCCGCTTTGAAAACGGCTTATTTTTAATTTTTTTTGAAAATATAGATAAGTGAAGACCATTCTCCTGATTTTTTTGCCTTTTTATTAGATAAGAATCCCCTGTACAATGCTTTTAGCGAAAATGATTTTCCTGATTTATATTTTTCGGAAAGCAAACTCACATAATAAGAATCAAACGGCATTCCTTTAATTTTTAAAAGTGTTAATTGATTTTCGAACAATTTAGAAATCGATTTTTTCGAAAAATGCCACAAATGTCTCGGAACGTCATAGCCTGCCCAAAATTTATCATAATAGGAAGCATCGTAACTTTTGTAGTTCGGAACAGCAATAATTAAAACTCCCTTTTCACTTAAAAGTTCTGTAATTGCGATAATAGTTTCTTTGAGATTTGGAATATGTTCCAAAACATGCCACATCGTGATGACATCAAATTTTTTATTGTTTAATTTTTCTATGGAATCTACCAAAAGTAGATTTTTTTGATTTGCTAAATTTCGAGCTTCCGGATTTGGTTCTGTTCCAAAAACAGAAAAACCGGCTTTTTGTGCGGTTAAAAGAAATTCTCCAGTTCCTGCGCCGATATCTAATAAGACTCCTTTCTTTTTATATTTTTTAAGTTGCATTACTTTTCTTTGAAGAGAAATCTTTTTCACCAAATAATACAGCAAAGACATTAAATCTTTTGGTTTGTCTTTATGTGATAAATAATTTTCACTTTGATAATATTTGTGTAGTTCAGTTGGAAAAGGAACGGTCTTGAGCATTTCATAATTTTCATCCAGCATCAAATCAAAATTTTCTCCACTTACCAAAAAATCGTTTGTGGTTAGATGTTTTTCTGAAAATTTCATATTTAATTGTTTCACGTGGAACAGTTTTTTTAACGTCCCATATAAACGAGAAGCACCGACACATCATTCGGAGTAATCCCACTGATTCGGGAAGCTTGTGAAATTGTTCGAGGTCTGATTTTTAAAAGCTTTTCACGAGCTTCGGCAGATAATGATTTGATTTTGTAGTAATCAAAAGTTTCAGGGATTTTTATTCCTTCAAGACGATTTAATTTATCGGCATTATTTTTCTCTTTTTCAATATATCCAGAATATTTTACCTGAATTTCTGCTTGCTGAATAACCTCATCATCCAACTCATGCATTTTAATATAATGATCAACATCTACTAGCTTTCGCATATCAGACATCGTTATTTCCGGACGAGAAAAAAACTTAAACATCTTGTCGCTTTGATTGACTAAAGCAGAATTTTTTTGTTCAAAAATTGCATTGATTTTATCAGGGGCAACACTGGTTTCCTTAAAAAACCGAACAAAAGCTTCTGAATCTTTCTGTTTCTTCTCCATTTTTCTCATTCGTTCTTCACTTGCCAAACCTATTTCATAAGCTTTCGGAGTTAGACGGAAATCGGCATTATCTTGACGCAACAACGTACGATATTCAGCTCGAGAAGTAAACATTCGATAAGGTTCTTCCGTTCCTTTAGTAATTAAATCATCAATCAAAACCCCAATATAAGCTTCATTCCGATTGAGAGTGAACGGCGGCTTTTCATTAACCAATAAATGTGCATTGATTCCTGCAATTAACCCTTGAGAAGCAGCTTCTTCATAGCCCGTAGTTCCATTAATCTGACCAGCAAAGAACAATCCGTTAATAAGCTTGGTCTCTAAAGTATGTTTTAACTGAGTTGGCGGAAAATAGTCATATTCAATAGCATATCCGGGTCGGAAAAACTTGACATTTTCGAAGCCGGGAACTTGCTTCAGCGCTTTAAACTGTACATCTTCGGGTAGCGAAGTAGAAAATCCATTTACGTAATACTCCACCGTATTCCACCCTTCGGGTTCGGCAAATATTTGGTGGCGGTCTTTATCTGCAAAACGATTGATTTTATCTTCTATCGATGGACAATAACGCGGACCGATACTTTTTATAGCGCCATTAAACATCGGCGATCTGTCAAAACCTTCTCGCAACAAATCGTGAACTTCCGAATTTGTATAACTCATCTGGCAAGACCTTTGTTTTGTGAGCGTTTTGGTAATGTCCAAATATGAAAACTTTTGAGGATTATCATCACCGGGCTGTTCAATCATTTTGGAAAAATCCAACGAACGGCCATCAACTCTCGGAGGCGTTCCTGTTTTCATTCTTCCTGATTCAAAGCCCAATTCGACCAAATCTTCAGTAATTCCTTTTGCTGCACGTTCACCTGCTCTCCCTCCTCCAAATTGTTTTTCCCCAATATGGATTAATCCATTCAAGAAAGTTCCATTGGTTAAAATAACCGTTTTAGCTTTAATCTCAAACCCCATTGATGTACGAACTCCCACAACATTATCTCGATCGACCAGAAGCCCGGAAACCATATCTTGATAAAAATCCAAATTCTGCGTATTCTCCAACATCAATCGCCATGTTTCAGAAAAACGCATGCGATCACTTTGAACACGCGGACTCCACATAGCGGGTCCTTTCGACATATTGAGCATTTTAAACTGAATGGCGCTTTCATCAGAAACAATTCCACTATAACCGCCTAAAGCATCAATTTCTCGAACAATCTGACCTTTTGCAATTCCACCCATCGCCGGGTTGCAACTCATCTGAGCGATATTTTGCAAATTCATGGTAATCAACAGCGTTTTGGAACCTAAATTTGCTGCCGCCGCCGCTGCTTCAGATCCTGCGTGACCACCTCCTACCACAATTACATCATACTTTTCCGCAAACATATTGTTGATTTTTATAAATTGTTCCACGTGGAACAATTATTGATTTTAATTTTAAAAAGGACGCAAAAATAATCAAATCCATTGGGAGCGGCAAGTGTTTCTAACTCAATCTTGAAAGGGCTAAATCTTCTTCTTTTCGCATCACGTTTTGTTCTGCTTCAGATTCATCTTTAAATCCGCAAAAATGTAAGATACCATGAATCATAACACGATGCAATTCTTCTTCAAAGGAAACATTATAAGAAACTGCATTTTCACGAACACGCTCAACAGAAATGTAAATCTCCCCTGAAATTAGTTTTCCCATCGTATAGTCAAAGCTGATAATGTCTGTATAAGTGTCGTGATTTAAATATTCAATATTGATTTTTATAAGCTCTTCATCCGAACAAAAAACATACATCAAATCACCTTCTTTAAAGCCTCGAAGTTCAATCTCAGAAGAAATCCAATTGCTTATTAAATCTGCAGATTCTAATTTGAAATCTGTATTATGTTGAAATTCAATCATTTAGTTGATTAAAATAATTATTGACTCGGTAGCGATACTGGGGTCTTAGAGGAAGTGCTTCTCTATTTAGAATCTCTGTGGTATTAAAATATTGTCGAATTTCATCTTCTGTCAATCTTAATGTATTTTCATATTCATTAAAATTAGTCTCTCCAATTCTTTCCTCTTCTTGACCTTGTTGGAAATATGCTTCATCCAATTTAAGTAATTGATATTGCAATTTTCTCATATCCTGCAAAACGTTTCTTTCAAAGCCGCGTTCCAATAATTTATTCTCAACGTCTTCCATATCATTCAACAATTGCTGCGCGTTACCCGGCATTCCTGCTTCACGTAATTTGTTTTCAAGTTCCATTCGCAATTTCTGTTGCTGCTTATAAATTTCAAACAATTCTTCGCTCCAATTTTCATTCGCATCGGATTCATTATTCCCTTGACCACTTTGATTTCCGTCAGAACCGGAACCTTCACCTGATTCCGAGCCATCGCCTTGAGCCCCTTCGCCTTGACTTTCGCTTCCTTCTCCTTGTTCGCCCTTTTCGATTCCTTCTTCCATTTGTTCCATCAGGCTTTCTTGTTGTTGAATAATGTCAGGCAATTGAAAACCGCGTCCGTCGCCTTCTCCTTCTCCGGAACTTGGCATCCCTTCACCGCTTCCTTCCCCCATTTGCATCTGCATTTGCATGTTCCCTAAAATATCATCTAACAACACTGCCAAATCATTTGCTCCTTTAATTACATATTGTTGACTTGACAGCCCTTGAGGCATTTGATTTTCTGCCAAACGTTCAAGCGATTTTTCAATGTTGTAATGCGTTTCAGTAAGAATTTCATTAATAGCATCTCCAATCATTGGTTGACGTAGGGAAAGCGCAAACAAACTGTCATCGATATGTTCAAAATTTTGTTTTAAATCATTTTGCAAAACCAATTTCTGACCAAACACAGGATTGCCAAAATTTAAATTTCTGAATACATCTAATAAATCTTCTTGTTCAAAAGAAAAAACAATCAAGTTTGATAAAATTTGCCTTAACATTCTCGCATCCTCCTCAAGTGTTTCCGAAGCGCCGCTTTGCATCTGTTGTTGCATTTTCTGAGCCATGTTTTTCATCATCTGACCGGCCTTTTGCTGACTTTTTCCGGCTTCTTGAGGCTTTCCTTCATCGAGTTTATCTGTAGCTTCATTTTGCTCATTGCTGATGTTGTCCATATTCTCTTCATCTTTGGGAATATCCATCGGCTTTTGTAAAGCATCATTTTCTTGATGAAGTTGCTCCATCTCCTCTTTCAATTTCTCGAAACGCTCATTCATTTCTTCTTGAGCTTCTTTGGATTTATCAGAATGTTCTTCCTCTGAAAGCTTTTCCTGCTTCTCTCCTAACTCATTCAATTCACGTGCAATCTTTTCGGCCTTCTTTTCTACATAATATCTTTTTGTCAACTCAACCAACTGTTCTAGATTGCGTTCTTGATTTCGTTTTTCATTTGCCAATTTTTCCAAACGTTCAGACAAATCTTCTTTGTCTATTTTTTCTTGTAATCGTTGTAATTCTTCTAATAATTCTTCGCTTCTTTCCAATCGTTTTTCGTGTTCTTCCAATCTTTTTTCCAACTGTTCTTTCTGGGAATCATCCTGATTTTCAGGTTGGAAATCTTGCAAATCTTGTTTCAGTTTCTCCGAAAAATCCTTCATCATTTCTTCTTGTTGTTTTTGACGCTTGAGAAAATTTTCCAATTTCTTTCTGTCATTATAACTCAACTCAGATTTTTCTTTTTGCATTCTGGAAAGTTCATCCAACACTTCTTTGTCTTGCTGCATATCTTTCAAAGACTGATCGAGTCCGCGAATGGATTCTTGTTGATTTTCAAGTTGCTTTGCCTCGATTTCATCAGCATCCATTTTTCTAAAGTGGAAATTCTGTGATTTGGTTGACTTGAAATTATTAATCGCATCATTATCAAAAACTTCAAAATAATATTCGTAACTCATTCTTGGTTCCAATTCAATATCACCGGGAAATTCCACGGCAAATTGATCAAAATTTGATGTTCCGATGGGAATGCTTTTTCTTTTTACCTCTGATTCATTTCCTACAGGATAATAAACCAATTGAAGTTTTGACAATCCATAATCATCAGAAATCTGACCTAAAAATAAAATTCTTTCAAGCGAAGTTGAATCTATTTTAGATTCCACCTTAATTTCCGGATACTGATCTCTGATTACGTTCAATGAAAAAGACAAGCGTTCGTAGTCTTTTAAATTTTCATTGGAAGAGCTAATAGAATAATCAAAATTTCTAAAAATCTGTCTGGCGATTTTGTAGTTGTCATTTGTTCCTTCAAAAGCCATTGCGGTGTCTTGAGTTTGCAGCAAAACTTCTTTTGTATTTTTAGTCTTAACTGCCCATTCCACTTTTGTTCCCTCGGGAATGGTCGCATTTCCTCCGCTTTTGATGGTTTCATTTTGCTTATTCGTATGACGCGGATAAGTAAGATTCATAGAAAAATCCAAAACTGAAGGAACTGCGAGAACTTCCAATTCATAAGTTTTAGATTTAACTCTATCTGAATGAAAACTAAATTGCGTTGACTGCGTCGGTTGTTGAAAGGTATAAGAAAACGAGCCCAGATTTTCCGATTGCATCAGATGAAATTGCCCGCCGTATTCAATCATTACAGTTTCAGGAACTACATTTCCTTCTGTTTTTAATTCTATCGTATAGCTCTTGTTTTCAAGTGTTTGCAAATTTTCATTTAAAACAACGAAGGAAAAAGGTGCAGGAGGTTCATAAGCAATATCGTAATTCACAACGCGCTGATAACTTCCGCTGAAGATGTTTTCGTCTGTGGTAACACTAAATAACAAGTAAAGTACAACCGGAATAGCAAGATACTTTAGATATTTTCTGTTTGTTTTAAAATCAATTGCCTTTTGGAAAGGAATCGGAGAAAGCTCTGCGGATTTTTGTTCAATACTTGCAAGTAGCAATTCGTTTTGCTCCTTATTTCTTTCCAATTGCAGTACATTCAGAAGTTTATCGCCTACTTCGGGGAAATGAGTTCCTATGATGATTGATGAGGTATCGTAATTAATTCCTTTTCGGAATTTGAACAATTTTGTGAGCGGATAAACGATAAATCTTATAAAGAGAAAAACTTCAACAATTATAAAAGCCCAAAACAGCCATTTTCTTCCGGCAGGATTTAACCATAAAAAATGTTCGATAAGCAGTGTAAAAAGAAAATAGAGCAATCCGATAGACAAAAAAAGTATTCCGCCGCGAATAAGTTCGTTGGTATAATATTTTCTTATAAATCCTTCTAATTTCTGCTTAATCAGTTCTATTGCTTTCATTCACTTACGTCTTCTTCAAAGTCCTCAAATTTATTTAAATTAAATGCGATAACGAAATATATATGATTTCCGTATCAGTTGCAAAAAATCAGCCAAAAAACTAAGGTTTACTATTCTTGATAAATCTAAGTTTAAAATCCGATATTCAAGTTGTAACTTTGCAGTCATTCTGAATTTTTTTTAAATATGACCAATCGCATACGTGTTCGTTTTGCTCCAAGTCCCACCGGACCATTACATATCGGAGGAGTTAGAACTGCTTTGTTTAATTATCTTTTTGCCAAACAAAACAATGGAGATTTTCTGTTGAGAATTGAAGATACAGACCAAAACCGATTTGTTCCGGGAGCGGAAAAATATATTATCGAATCATTGGAGTGGCTCGGAATTTCTTACGACGAAGGGCCGGGAAAAGAAAAAGAAGTCGGTCCTTATCGTCAGAGTGAGCGAAAAGAGATTTATCGAAAATACGCCGAGAAGCTCATAAATTCCGGAAATGCTTATTACGCTTTTGACAGTGCGGAAGAATTAGACCGATTACGAAAAAATAAAGAGACTAAAGGCGAAACGTTCATTTATAATTGGGAAAACAGAAATCAGCTTTCGAATTCATTGGTTTTATCGCAACAAGAAGTTCAAGGTAAAATCGATTCCGAAATACCTTATGTCATTCGTTTCAAATCGCCTGAAAATGAACAATTAATCTTAAATGACCTTATTCGCGGAGAAATTAAAGTAGATTCTAAAATTTTAGACGATAAAATTTTATTCAAAAGCGATGGCATGCCAACGTATCATTTGGCAAATATTGTCGATGATTATTTGATGAAAATCTCTCATGTGATTCGAGGTGAAGAATGGTTGCCTTCGCTCCCACTTCATTATTTGTTGTATCGTGCTTTTGGTTGGGAAACTCCGGAGTTTGCACACCTTCCACTTATTTTAAAACCGAGTGGAAATGGCAAGTTGAGCAAAAGAGATGGCGACAAACTCGGATTTCCGGTTTTTCCTTTGGAATGGAAAAATGCCGAAGAAGAAACTTCATCAGGATATCGGGAAGACGGTTATTTGCCCGAAGCCGTTATTAATATGCTCGCTTTCTTAGGATGGAACCCCGGAACGGAGCAAGAATTATTTTCACTGGAAGAACTGATTGAAAATTTTGACCTGAAAAAAGTTAACAAAGCAGGAGCAAAATTTGATCCGGACAAAACGAAATGGTTTCAAAATCAATATTTCCAGAAACTATCGGATGATGAGATTACAGAATTGTTTGAAAAATTTCTGTCAGCCAAGAAAATCATGCATTCCGTTGATGTCAAAAAGATTGTAATTTTATTAAAAGAACGTGCGACTTTTATTGCTGATTTATGGGAACAAGGAAGTTTTTTCTTTCAAACGCCAAGCGCATACGATCAAAAAGCAATAGACAAAACGGTAAAACCTGAAACTGCAGCTTATTTGACACGTGTGAAAGAATTAATTGCTTCGGTTAATGAATTTAGTTCAGAAAATCTTTCAGCTGTTATCAAAGGTTGGATTAGCGAAGAAAAAATCGGTTTCGGAAAAGTCATGATGCCGTTGCGATTGGCACTTGTTGGCGAAATGAAAGGACCTGATGTTATGGATATTTTATCCGTTTTGGGAAAAAAAGAAAGCTTAAAACGCATTGAAAATCTTATTGATAAGATAAAGTAAATTTTCACCAAAAGCTAAAAGTGGAATTGAATATCTGTATTTTTATCTCGATTTAATATTGTATATTCACGAAATCTTAAATTTAAAAGCGATAAATTATGAGCTTTATCCTATACCCGTTACTAATTTTTGGTCTGTTTATTTTGCTTTCAGGCTTATTTACCGTAAAACAACAAACTTCAGCAATTATCGAACGTTTTGGAAAATTTCAAAGCATTCGCAATTCAGGTCTGCAATTGAAAATCCCTTTGATAGACAGGATTGCCGGTCGCATCAACCTCCGCATTCAGCAATTGGATGTTATTGTAGAAACCAAAACCAAAGATGATGTTTTTGTAAGATTAAAAATTTCTGTTCAGTTCCAAGTACTTTCATTAAAAGTTTACGATGCATTTTACAAACTTCAGAATCCACACGATCAGATTACGTCGTATGTATTTGACGTAGTTCGTGCCGAAGTTCCCAAAATGAAATTAGATGATGTTTTTGAGCGAAAAGATGACATTGCGATTGCCGTTAAATCCGAATTAAACGAAGCGATGAGCGAATATGGATACGATATTATTAAAACCTTGGTTACCGATATCGATCCGGACATCCAAGTAAAAGCTGCGATGAACCGTATTAATGCTTCCGAAAGAGAAAAAGTTGCTGCCGAATATGAAGCAGAAGCCGAACGTATCAAAATAGTTGCCAAAGCACGTGCAGAAGCAGAAAGCAAGCGTCTTCAAGGTCAAGGTATTGCCGATCAACGTCGTGAAATTGCCCGCGGACTTGAAGAAAGTGTAGAAGTATTGAACAACGTTGGAATTAATTCACAAGAAGCATCTGCGCTTATTGTGGTAACGCAACATTATGACACCCTTCAAGCGATTGGCGCCGATACAAATTCCAATCTTATTCTTCTTCCAAATGCACCGGAAGCCGGAAGCAATATGCTAAACAATATGATTGCATCTTTTGTTGCCAGCAATCAAATAGGAGAAGAAATGAAAAAACAAAATGAAAAGAAGCAGCAAGATACCCATCTAAAATCTCCTAAATATCCTCCGCAGCAATCTTCCGGACAAACCAGATATGATGAAGAAGAAGATGAAACCACAGATTAAAATAATTTCTTAAATAAGCTTGCACTTTTATAAAAAAACCAATCGAATTCCTTTACTTAAACACTTTCCGGATGGCAAACATTTTGTGTGTCGAAAATGTTACAATCCTATCTTTCTGCATTTTAGACCTTCTAAATTTGTAACAAAAAAGAAATATAATCTATTAAAGAATGTAACAAACGAACGAGATTTTTGCAGTAATTATAATTAGCAATAAAAATGAAAAAAATTTTTATACTTCTGGTTAGTACCACACTACTAATAAGTTGTAATAATTCGCAAAAATCTTCGGAAAGTTCAACCGCAACCACCACTGCTTCGGCACAATCAGTAAGAATTAAAGGCTCTGAAACCGTTCTTCCCATTTCAGAAATGGCAGTTCAGGTTTATTTAAAAGACCACACAGATGCCAACTTGATGGTAACCGGTGGAGGAAGTGGCGTCGGAATTTCTTCTTTGTTGAATAATAGTACAGACATTGCACAAACCTCGAGAAAAATAAAGTTTTCCGAGAAACAAAGAATCGAATCAGACGGACAAGAACTCAAAGAAGTTATTATCGCTTATGATGCTTTGGCTGTAATAATTCATCCGGAAAACAAAGTAAACCAACTTACCCGCGAACAATTGGAAGATATTTTTACCGGAAAGATAAAAAACTGGAGCGAATTGGGCGGAGAAGATCTTGAAATCCTTCCCTATTCCAGAGAAACATCTTCGGGAACTTATGAGTTTTTCAAAGACAACGTAATGTCGGGGAAAAACTATAAATCCGGAATTATGAGTATGCCTGCCAACGGTTCGATAATTCAATCTGTAGGGCAAACCAAAGGCGCTATTTCTTATGTTGGCGTGGCTTATATCAATCAATCGGTTCAACCGGTTTCAGTGTCATTTGATCAAGGAGAAACTTTTGTCGCACCAACATCAGAAAATGTAAAAAATGAAAGCTATCCCATCGTAAGACCATTATACTATTATCATCTCGTCACTCCGGAACAACCTGAAAAAGAGTTTATGGATTTTATTCTCTCGGACGAAGGGCAAAAAATTGTAGAAGAAGTCGGTTATATCAGCATCTAATCAGGGATTTGATTTTATAAAATCGCAATGCACAAACGAAAATTACACCGACGCATTCTTGACAAAATCACGGAAAAAATATTAACACTCAGTGGTGCGATTACAAGTATCATCATCCTATTTATAAGTGTTTTTCTTTTTACTGAAGGAATCGGTCTTTTTAATACGCCGGATATTGAAGAAGGTTACAGCATATATATAAACAGCGAAAACGGAATCGATAATTTAAGTCCGACAGAAACCAAACAAATATTCGATTCCGAGATTACTTCCTGGAGCGCATTGGGAGAAGGAAATATTGAAATCAAAGTATTCAGATTGGATAACATTTTTGATAGCTATTCTGAAGACGAACTGGGCGAAAACTACGAGCTTCTTCCCGAAAAATTAGGAGAAGTCATCAGCCGTGAAAAAGGAATTATTGCCTTTCTTCCCGATGAATACGCACCGGAAGGAAATAATATAAAAAAACTGGAATCTTCAACCGTCGATTTAGAAGAATATTTCTTGGGAACCGATTGGATTCCAACTGCTACACCCTCCCCTTTGTTTGGGGTTTTACCATTAGTTTTCGGAACACTGTTAGTTAGTTTAGGCGCCATGATTATTGCGTTGCCATTGGGGATGGGTGTAGCTATTTATCTTTCTGAACTCGCAGGAGTTCGAGAGCGGAAATTTATGAAACCGCTTATCGAACTTCTTGCCGGAATTCCTTCGGTAGTTTATGGATTTTTCGGATTGGTTGTAGTTGCTCCTTTGATTCAAAAAACATTCAATCTTCCCGTAGGTGAAACTGCTCTTACAGGAAGTGTCATTTTGGCTATTATGGCGTTACCCACCATTATTTCTGTTGCTGAGGATGCCATGCGCAACACGCCGTTGGGAATGCGTGAAGCAAGTTTGGCATTGGGCGCAACCAAATGGCAAACCATCTATAAAGTCGTTATTCCGTATGCAAAATCCGGGATTTCTGCTGCCATAGTTTTAGGAATGGGGCGTGCCATCGGAGAAACGATGGCCGTGTTGATGGTTACCGGAAATGCAGCCATTATGCCTACTTCATTTTTTGAATCCGTACGAACCATTCCTGCTACAATTGCCGCAGAATTAGGAGAAGCGCCGGCGGGTGGCGCTCACTATCAGGCATTGTTTTTATTAGGAGCAATTTTATTTGTATTTACATTGATTATTTCTGTTTCGGCAGAACTTATTTCAAAGAAAAAACATTCGTAAATGAATAAAAAAATAAGCCAAAATATCGCATTTGCCATCTTCAAGTTCTTTGGATTGCTGGTCATCGGAATTTTGTTCAGTATTATCGGTTTTATCGGATACAATGGAATTCAAGTAATCAGCTGGGAATTTTTAACAACTTTCCCAAAAGAAGGAATGACTTCAGGAGGTATTTTTCCTGCAATCGTAGGAACATTTTAT
Source organism: uncultured Flavobacteriaceae bacterium (assembly GCA_964636665.1). GTDB lineage: Bacteria > Bacteroidota > Bacteroidia > Flavobacteriales > Flavobacteriaceae > JAAYLC01. The sequence continues at coordinate 131,519 of CAZWVT010000001.1, read as the reverse complement.
CTGGTTGTCGGAAGTCTTATATTTGCTTTTCCGCTGGGCGTAATGTCTGCTATTTATACTACAGAATACGCCGGAAAAGGATGGATTGTAAGAATTATTCGGATTATGACAAACAATCTTGCCAGTATTCCTTCCATCGTTTTCGGATTGTTTGGAATGGCATTGTTTGTAAATAAATTAAATTTCGGCGATTCTATCTTAGCAGGTTCATTAACGCTTGGATTGCTAGTTTTACCATTAATTATCAGAACCTCCGAAGAAGCATTGTTAGCAGTTCCGCAAAGTTATCGAGAAGGAAGTTTGGCATTGGGCGCAACCAAATTGCAAACGATACGGCGCATTGTGCTTCCTGCTGCTTTTCCGAACATCATTACCGGATTGATTTTATCCATCGGAAGGGTTTCAGGAGAAACTGCTCCTATTTTATTTACGGTAGCAGCTTATTTTTTACCAAAATTACCGTCGGGGATTTTAGACCAAGCCATGGCACTCCCGTATCATTTATATGTTTTGGCAACAAGCGGAACAGACTTGGAAGCTTCCAGACCAATGGCTTATGGAACCGCGTTGGTACTCATTTTAATAGTATTGATTATGAATTTAATCGCTTCATTTTTTAGAAAAAAATTATAAAGACAAAACATGATTGAAGCTAAAAATATCAACTTTTATTACGGCGATTTTCAAGCACTTAAAAACATAAGCATGAAAATTGAACCGAAAACCGTCACCGCTTTTATTGGACCTTCGGGATGTGGAAAATCTACCTTTCTACGCATTTTCAACCGAATGAACGATTTAATCAAAGACACACGGATGGAAGGTGAATGTCTGATAAACGGAAAAAGCATCTACGACAAATCGATAAATATCGATAGTTTAAGAAAAGACGTGGGAATGGTTTTTCAAAAACCGAATCCTTTTCCGAAATCTATTTTTGAAAATGTTGCTTATGGTCTTCGCGTAAACGATATGGGAGATAAAAGCTTTATCGAACAACGCGTGGAAGAATCTTTAAAAGATGCAGCTTTATGGGATGAAGTTAAAGATAAACTAAACAAATCTGCCTACGAACTTTCCGGCGGACAACAACAACGCTTGTGTATCGCCAGAGCGTTGGCTGTAAAACCTTCAATTATACTCATGGATGAACCTGCTTCTGCGCTGGATCCAATTTCAACTTCAAAAATTGAGGAATTAATTCACAATTTAAAAAATCAATATACCATTGTCATTGTTACGCATAATATGCAACAAGCAGCAAGAGTCAGCGACAATACCGGATTTTTTATGCTTGGCGAACTCATCGAATACAGCAATACAAAAAAGATGTTTCTAAACCCTGAGAAAGAAACCACGCAAAATTACATCACGGGAAGATTTGGTTAATTAATAACAAATTGAAATTGAATCGAATGAATCACAAAGAAGAAGAATTAAAATTATTGAAAGACGAAATCATCCAGATGTGGAGATTGGTAATTTCACAATTAGAAAAAGCAAGAACTGCTTTTTTAAATAACGATGTGGAGCTTGCTTTGGAAATCGCCCAAACTGAAAAAAGGGTAAATTCTCTGGAATTAAAAGTAGAACGCAATTGCGAAAACTACATCGCACTCTACAATCCCGTTGCCATCGATTTGCGTTTGGTTCTTTCTATCATGAAAATAAGCATTAGCCTCGAAAGAATCGGCGATTATGCCGAAGGAATTGCGCATCATATCATCGAGAGAGATTGTAATAACATCGATAATGAACTGATTGAAGAACTGGAAATCGAAAAAATGTTCGGTGTATTGCTTAACATGATTACAAATGCTTTGGTAATTTTTGATTTGGAAGAAACAAAGTCCTCTCGGAAAATTCTTAAAAAAGACAAAGAAGTAAATCGGATATACAAGATGGCATTTGAACGATTGGAATCGTATGTAATTAAAAATCCAAAGGATGCTTTATGCGGATTAAAATTGATTCTTTTAATTCGAAAATTGGAGCGTTTTGGAGATCATTCCGGAAACATCGTTGAAGAAATTGTCTTTTTCCTCGATGCTAAAGTGCTTAAACACAAAGGAAAACTTGAATAATTTTAGCAGGTTGAAATTCAGCATTTTATATAAAAACAATTAACCTCCAAATGGAATTATTCTTAATTGTTTTTGCAAGTGTGTTCTCCGTAATGAACCCCTTGGGAACTGTTCCAATTTTTGTCGCATTAACTCAGGAAGACTCCCGGAAAGATAAAAATAAAACCTCTTTATTAACTGCAATTAATGCGTTTGTCATCTTATTACTTGCATTTTTTATCGGGAGATACCTGCTGATTTTCTTTGGAATATCAATCGAATCTTTACGCATTGCCGGCGGACTTGTAATAGCTTCCTCCGGATTTTCGTTATTGACGGGTAGTTTTAACAAACATAAAGGGCTTGAAAATGCGTCAATAAAAAAGGACATACACACACGGGATTCAATTTCAATCACACCGCTGGCAATTCCTATGTTGGCAGGTCCGGGAACAATTTCGTTGTTGATTTCATTGCAAAAGGAATTTATCCACTTCGCAGAACAGCTAATTATCATGAGTGCTTTGGTATTAGTGTGTATGCTCATCTACCTAATGCTCAGGAATTCACACTACATCGTCAAACTTTTAGGCGCTTCCGGTTTAAATGCCATTTCGCGCATCGTGGGATTTATTGTCATTGCAATCGGAATTGAATACATCAGCTCCTCAATCATTACCATTATTTCTAATCTTTAATTTTTTGTTACGCACTAATTCCTTCCCTTTTTATTTCTGTTAAAAAACTCTCCATTTAGGATTCTTAATTCCGGGAAGTGTTATAAAAATTAATTGAAGTGAAGTTTTATCGTAACAGTTTAGAAACAACTGCATCCGACCTTTGCACCAAAATTTAAATCTTTCATTATCTGATGATTAAAAATAATTTATTCAGACTATCTGTATTCTTTTTTGTGTTTTTAAATGCCGGATTTGTTTTTGGACAATCCGCAATCATTGAAGGGCGCGTAATAGACAAAGACACAAAAGAACCGCTTTTTGGAGCTTCTATTATTTTAGAAGGTACTACCGTGGGCGCAATGGTCGATATGGATGGAAATTACGTTATAGCCAATGTTCGTCCGGGAAATTATAACCTTTTGGGCTCTTACATTTCCTACGAAACCAAAACGGTTGAAAATATTGCAATTCAATCCGGAGAGAAGGTTCGTATTGACATAGAATTAGAAAGTCAATATAACACTTTAGAAGCTGTCGGAATTGTGACGAAAGCCAATCGAGAAACCGAAACAGCCTTGCTTCTGGATCGGAGAAATGCCATTTCAGCAACGCAAAGTATCGGTGCTTCGGAACTGTCACGAAAAGGAATCAGCGATGCACAAGCTGCCGTATCATCAGTTTCAGGAATATCCAAACAGGAAGGCGTAAAAAATATTTTTGTCCGCGGTTTGGGCGACCGCTACAACGCTACCCTGCTTAACGGCCTCCCAATTCCTTCCGAAGATCCGGAATACAAAAACATTTCACTTTCGATTTTTGAATCGGATGTTATTAAAAATATCGGCGTCGAAAAAGTTTTTACTTCTTCATATAGCGGAGATGTCGGCGGTGCAATTATCGATATCAGCTCTAAAGAATTAGTCGGAAGACGCGCTCTGGATTTCAGTATTTCCGGAGGTTTCAACTCTAATACCTTAGGCGAAACTTTTTACAATCCCGATGGAGCTGACTATTTCGGTTTTTCAAATTCACTACAACCGACTCAGGGACTTTTTGATTTTCCCAACAGTTTGGATCCCTCCTCCCTTTCTACGCCTATAAATCACAGCTTCAGAATTTCCGGAGGGAAACGATTTTTAATGGGAAATAATCCGTTGACTTTTTATGTAGTGGCAAACCATTCCGTTGAAAATATGTTTACAGAAGAAGTCGTGAAAAATATGACAAGCAACGGAACGATTTATCAAAATCAAATCGGAAAAAGATATGGAAATAAGACAAATCAATTAGCCTTGGCAAATATCAATTACGACATAAACAACAAACACTCAATTGCTTATAATTTTATGATGCTTCATGCGACTCATCAATATGTGGGAGATTATTTGGGAAGGCATTCAGAGAAATTTCAAGATTCTTACAACGAAAGTGGATTTAGCAGACGTCAGCAAATAAATGAAAACCTTTTGTTTACCCACCAACTTTTATCGAGATGGCAATTGAATGACAAGTTCGATTTAACTGCAGATTTTTCATTAAACACCATCCGTGGTTTGGAGCCTGACCGTCGTGAAAATTATTTGTCTGAAAAAGAAAATGGAACTTTCGGATTGACCGGAAGCAATCGTCAAAAACGATTTTTCTCGGAACTTTCAGAACACGATTACAATGCCAAATTCATTCTTGATTATTCCATAAATGATGCTTTAGAAAGTGGCAATTCAAAAATTTTATTGGGCTATCACGGTCAGTTTTCTACCAATGATTTTGAATCGATAGAATATAACTTTTCACATATTCCGGGTGATATTTCATTGGATGATTTTTCATTGGATCAACTTTATAACAAAGAAAACTATCGAAATAACTTGTTTAGTCTGACCCAAAGCAATCCGAACAGTTATGTCGTTACGAAAAACAATCACGCTGTTTTTGCTCAGGGAAATTATCAATTTACTGAAGCTTTCAGCGCAAATCTCGGATTCAGAATGGATTTTGTAGATCTCAATGTTGAATATGACGTTCCGGGACAAATGGGAGCAAACAGTATTGTGAATCCTTATTATTTACCGAGTTTGAACTTAAAATACGATTTAAACGATAAAAACTCACTCCGATTTGGTGCAAGCAAAACATACACCTTACCGCAATCCAAGGAAATTTCTCCTTTTCAGTATGTCAACATCAGTTTTGCGAGTGAAGGAAATCCCAACCTTTTGCCTTCGGATAATTACAACATCGACTTCCGATGGGATAATTACCTAAGTCCTTCGGAATTGCTATCGGGAACTGTTTTTTACAAACGAATTGAAAACCCGATAGGTCGTGTGGACAAAGGAAATTCCGCAGGACTGTTGACTTATGAAAACATCAGTGATGTGGCAGACGTTATGGGTGTGGAAATTGAAATCCGCAAAAACATTTTAGCCGCAGAAGATGTTGAAAGTCAAAGAAGCAATAAATTATCCTTAGGAACAAATGCCTCCTACATTTTAACCGCTACCAAATTAAATTTGACCAACACTCAAGAACGAACTTCGGAATTGGAAGGTGCGTCGCCGATTCTCATCAATGCCGATTTAACTCACCAATATTCCAACAAAGGAAATGAATGGACAACTTCTGTGGTGTTTAATTATTTCAGTGACCGCATTCATACCATCGGGACAATCGGGTATGAGGATATTATGGAAGAAGGCACAGCAACGCTTAATTTAATTTCATCTTATAAATTTTCAAATAAGATGGGAGTAAGTTTAAAAGTGACCAATCTTTTAGATTCTCCTATAGAACTTACGAGGAAAATAAGCAGTTCCAACGAAAAAATAACACTCAACAAATTTAATCGAGGAATTAATTTCAGTCTTGGATTCAGTTTTGAAATCTAACAGTAACATTTTTGTGTAAAGCTTTCAAAAACAGCTCAAAAATGTAACAAAATGATAATAATAATTCAAAGACAATGTAACAAGACAATAGGAATTTTGGCACAAATAAAATCAAGTAAATAATTGAAAATGAAATTAATAAACAAAAACCAATTTTTATTTAAACCCTTAACAGGAATGACTATGAATTTTAAAAAGAAAATCATGCGTTTTAGCCCTATTGCAGCACTAATAATAGCAATAACTTTAGTCTCGTGTTCAAATGACGACAACGGAAACGGTGGATCAGAAACTCCTCCGACAGCTTCGGAATTAGTAGGAAGCATCACAGAAAACAAAACTTTGGATTCATCCATAACCTACACCATTACAGGTCCTGTAATTGTTGAAGACGGAGCTTCATTAACCATTCCTGCGGGAACGAGAATTGAAGCAAGAAGAGGATTCAACAATTACATTTTAGTTTTACAAGGCGGAAAAATATTTGCAAACGGAACTGCCGATGCACCTGTAGTGATGACTGCCGATATCGCCAATGCAGAAGAAGGACACTGGGGCGGACTCATCATTAACGGTTATGCGCCTTTGGCAGGTGGAACTATCGGAAGTACGGAAATTAGTTCGGCTTTTGAATACGGAGGTTCCAATCCAAGCGACAACTCGGGTGTGCTGACTTATCTTATTTTAGATTATACCGGCGCGCGTTCGAGTGCAGATGTTGAGCATAACGGACTGACATTAAACGGTGTAGGAAACGGAACTAAAATTGAAAATATCTATGTTAGCAATGCGGCAGACGATGGAATCGAATTTTTTGGAGGAACTGTAAACGTTACCAATCTTCTTGTAGTAAATTCTGATGACGATATGTTTGACTTTACACAAGGATATACCGGAACACTGGAAAATGCCTATGGAATTTGGGAACCGGGATTTACAAGCTCGGAATCTGACCCGAGAGGAATTGAAGCCGACGGAAACTTGGATGGAAATTTCCCTTCACAATCAGGACAATCAGATTTTGTAATCAGAAACATCACTTTCGATTTGCGATTAAGCAAAGCCAATGACAACGATCCTTCCAACGTAACCAATAAAATGCAAGATGTAATTAAAATACGCCGAGGCGCAAAAGCACACATTACCAATGCATTGGTCAAAGGAACAGGAACCGCCATTGATATAATTGATTTCACTGACGGAAAAGGAACAGGAGATTCAGATTCTTTTGTAAGTCTTACAAACCAATTAACAAATAATCATATCGGAAAAACGATTAATCCAGAAGAAGGATTCCCGGGAGCTGTAATTGAATCCGGAAATACAGGATGTCCAACCTCAATTTTTGCTTGGACAAACTATAATTTCTAAATAAGTGATAGCCTCATAATTGTTTAATTAGCTAAAGAGAATGCGCAAATGAAAATTTACGCATTCTCTTATTTTTTATTTGAGACAATATCTTTGTATTTTTAAAACAAATTGAACGAAAAGAATCTTTATCGTTCAAATACTGAAACACAAATGGATACACAAAAAATTTTATTGGTTGACGACGATCAAAATATTTCGGAAATATTGGAGTTTAATCTAAAAAACGAAGGTTTTGAAGTAAAGGCAGTTTCATCTGCTGAAGAAGCGTTAAAACAACCTATTTCAGAATATCATTTAATTTTATTGGACGTGATGATGGGCGGGATGTCCGGTCTTAAAATGGCCGAAAAATTAAGAGGTAAAAACGTTCACATCCCCATTATATTTTTAACTGCAAAAGACACAGAAAACGATATGCTCACCGGTTTTTCTGTAGGTGGCGATGATTACATTCCAAAGCCGTTTTCAATTAAAGAAGTAATTGCAAGAATCAAAGCAGTTTTAAAACGAAGTCCGCAAAATTCAGAAAGTATTCCGGAAAACGGTCTTTTAGATTTAGGACCGATTACCATAGATTTTAATTTAAAAGAAGTCGTTATTGACGACAAAAAAATCACATTGACCAAAACTGAATTTGAATTACTGGCATTATTGGTTCAAAATCCGGAAACGATTTTTTCTCGCGATAAAATAATCGGTCAAGTTTGGGAAGATACTTATGTAAATGAGCGTACCGTAGATGTACACATTACGCGTTTGAGAAAAAAATTAGGAGCTTACGGCGAAGCAATAACCAATCGTTCTGGTTACGGATACCGGTTTAATCTGGAAAATATATGAAGTTAACGTTTCGACAGCGGCTTTTTTTATATGTTGCTTTATTATTTATTATAGTAGCCGTAGGGATTGCCTTGTTTGAAAATTCCCGGGAAAGACACTTTAAAACTGAAGCGTTAAAAGAACAGCTCGAAATTTATACCGATGTTATCCAATCGCAACTGACAGAAAACAATGATTTTCAAACTTTTTCCATCGATAATGTCCGAAATGTATTTCCTCCGGCATTACGAATTACAATCCTCGATTTGTCTGGAAATGTGTTGTTTGACAATGCGGTTGAAAATGCAGAAACTTTAGAAAATCATATAGGCAGAGAAGAAATAATCGATGCACGAACAACGAATACCGGTTCAAACATCAGACTTTCAGAATCCACAGATATAAAATACCTCTATTTTGCCAAAAAATATCCTAGCAATTATGTTCGCGTGGCTTTGCCTTATGAAATTCAAGTACAACAATTTATAAAAGCAGATAATTTATTTCTGTATTTTCTTCTCATTATCGGTGGGGTTTCTCTTTTTCTAATCCACAGAATAACAACACGATTCGGAGCCTCTGTAAAACGATTACACAATTTTGCCGTACAACCTTCCGACACATCTATTAATTTCGGGGATGATGAAATAGGAATTATCGGGAATAAAATTTTAGAAAATTATAAGCAGATAGAAACCCATAAAAAAAATCTGACTTTAGAAAAACAAAAATTACTGCAACACATTCAGATTTCCGAAGAAGGAATTTGTTTTGTTTCCACATCGGGAAAAGTTGAATATCACAACGGTTTGTTTATCCAGCATTTAAATCAATTAACCGATGAACCCAAAAGTGAAGCTGCTGCAATATTGATAGATTCTACATTTCAACCTCTTCATGAATTTTTAATTCACGGAGAAGACAATTATTTTGATACTCAAATCAAAAAACACGGCAAAATTTTCTCTTTGCGCGCCATTCTTTTTGAAGATAAGAGTTATGAAATTATCCTTACCGACATATCTCAGCAAGAAAAAACACGAAAATTAAAACAAGAAATTACCGGAAACATTGCTCATGAATTGCGAACGCCGGTAACGAGCATCCGCGCTTATTTGGAAACAGTTTTAGACCAACAAGTTCCCGAGGAAAAAAAGAATTACTTCATTCGGCAAGCATACACTCAAACGATGACCTTATCGGAGATGATAAAAGACATCAGCATTATCAGTCGTGTAGAAGAGGCACCGGATTCTTTTGATATGGAAAACGTCGATATCAAACGTTTATTGGAAAACTTAAAAGAAGAAAAAGCAACGGTTTTAGCCGAGAAAGATATCAAAATAAAATGGGAACTACCTAAAGCTTGTTACGTAAAAGGGAATCTGAGTTTATTAAATTCTATTTTTAGAAATCTCATTGAAAATTCCATCAGATATGCCGGAGAAAACATTGAAATCAATATTTCCGTATATAAAGAAGACGAAAAGTATTTTTATTTTTCATTTTACGATACCGGACAAGGCATTCAAAACGAAACCGCCCTCAATCGAATTTTTGAAAGATTTTACCGTGTTCAGGAAGGAAGAACAAGAGATTCCGGCGGAAGCGGACTTGGGCTATCGATTGTAAAAAATGCCGTATTGTTTCACAGAGGAATGATTACTGCAAAAAACAGAAAAAATGCCGGATTGGAATTCATTTTCAATTTGCACAAATAAAAAAATGCCCGTTTCAGGCATTTTTCCAATTAGCTTGTAAGGGTTTTTAAACAAATTTAAAACAATCGTTTTACAAGATTTTTTATCGGTCTGTATTTTATAAATCTATTGACAACACCTGCCAAAACCGTGTGTTTTACCAAAGGACCTACGGCAGCTGCTAATAAATTTCGGGGAGCTAACTCTTCGGTAATCGTTTCTTTAGTATCGTTTATACTCAATTTTAATTCTTCAAGTTCTATTTTGGATTTGAGTCGGAGGTATTTTAAATCACGATCTATTTCATCAAAATTTTTATATTTTTTCATGCTACCATATTTAACGTCTTCTCGATGTATCAGTGTTATGTTTTTCATCTTCTGCACGGTTATGTAAACGGTTTCTTTCCTTTTGGATTACTTCTTCGGGAGTGAGTTCGTCTTCTTCAAACAAAATTTCAGAAAAATTTTGAATAATTAGTCTTCCAATCAACTTTCTTCCAAATATCAGCATCATAAGCAATAGCAGGACGAAAAATCCGCCTATCAACAAAAATCCGGCGTAGGAACTTCCTATTACTTCACCAAGCCACAATGCAAAACCGATGGAAAGAAAAACAAGTATAAAAAGTGAAAGTCCTCCGAAAATGAAAATATTGATAAGAGAAACTATCATTTTCATTGAAATCTTAAAAGCGCGCAATTTGTAATATTCAACATTGCTCTCTATAAAATTTTCAAATCGAATGACAATTTCCTGTAACTTGTTACTTAGATTGTTAAAAAGCATGTGTTTTGCGTTTATTTAGCTTCTGTTGTGCTTTCTGTTTCAGTTTTTCGTTGCTGCCAATGTGAATTTTTCTTTCTCAATTCTTCCAATTTTTCTTCCATCGCCAATAAAACTTCATCGGCTTTGCTGCTTGCAGCATAAAGAGTTTCGTTTAATCGTTCTTCAAAACTTTCTTTGGCGACTTTTGCTTTCTCTCCTAAAACTGAAGAAGCATCACTTACCTTTTTTTTTATGTTCTTTTGTGCACTTTTTGCTCCTTTCCCAATTTTTTCACGGGTTTCAGAACCTTTGTATGGAGCGAATAAAATTCCGATTCCTGCACCAATAACTGCACCTGTTAATAATGCCAATATTGTTTGTCCGGTGTTTGAATTCATGTTGTTCAGATTTAAAATTAGTTAATAAATCAAAGATAATTTAATGGACTTAGGTTTATTGTTAACAGTCGGTTAATTCTATAACGAATTTAGAGAATATCAAATAACCTCCGATTTTTTATGATGAGCCATATCCGATAATCATAGCTTTTAATTTAGATTTGTTCGGCTTTTCATCAAAACTTATCCATCCGGTTACTTCTGAGCCTGCAGGGATATAATCAAATTCCAAAACCCCAAATTCATCTGATATGGAAATTTTTACTTTTACCATTTTGGCAGTGGTATTTCCTTTATTTTTAACCAAAACCGGAATCCGGTAATTCTGACTTGCTGCTTCAGGCACTCCCAAGGTAACTATCAAATCCGGAGGAGATGATTTTTCCGTAATGATTTGATAAATCAAAAAAACGCATACAAACGTCACCATTATTACAGAGATAATGGTAACCACAATTTCAAGTTTACTTCGCTTTTCCATACATACGATTTTAATCTTTTATTAAAAATCGACCGGCTGAAGCGCCCAAACTCGCAGGAAGTGCCAATACTACAACCTGTGCAATAATTCCATAAATCGAAACGCCGTCAAACCGATTAAAAATCCAGAGCATAAAAAAAGAAACCGAAAGAGCCAAGGAATACATAATCGCCGTTCCGAATATGATTTCTTTAATCGAACTTTTACGCTCACTGCTTTTCTTTGAACCTCTAAAATTGATGTAATTTAAAATTGCTGCACCAAGACCGATTGAGAATAGAAAAATCAAAAGGATTTTAAAAGGTTTGGTTTCAAATGCGATGATTGGTACTTCATCCGTGGGAGCAATATTTGAAACGATAAGGATTGCACCGCATAAAGCTAAGTTTACAGATTGTAGAAAATAGCCGTTTGAGGCGGAAGTTTTTTCTTCTTTTTCAGCTGCTTTTTCAGAATCATCATCAGGCAAAGCGAGTTGCTTTTTTCCTATGGATATTCCGATTGCCACGTTTACAGCCTGAATTATAATTTTACCTTGAATTTCATATAAAGATAAATCGCCATGAATACGTCCGGTAATAAATAAAATGAACGTAGCAAGTAGAAAAGCCATTCCCATTTCTTCAAACGATTCCAGGATATTTTCCTTAAAACTGTCTTCGCGGTTAAAGCCTGCATATTTATTATAGGCATATAACAAAAGAAAACTAATGATTAAATAAATCAATAATTGATACGGTTTAAAGATGAATCCGGCTTGCCAAAATTCGAGCGTATAAAGCATCGGAAGACTAAAGAGCAAACCGCCTGCAATTCCTCTTCCGTACTCTTTTAATGTATCTTGATTTGTAATTACCTCAGCCATATCACTGATTGAAATAATAAAGGTAAAGCTATTCCATGGAGATGGTTCATTCCTTAAATAAACTTTATGAATCGGAAAAGAAACTGATAATCAAAAAACTGCCCCAATGTTGAGGCAGCTTTTTGATTTGATTAGTTAGTTACGATAAAATGAATCCGTTAGAAGTCATAGCGCAGGCTTGCATTCCACGTTCTTCCGTTCCCCCAGTAATAACCGTAAGAATCTTTTTGGCTCAAATAACTTTCATTTGCCAGATTGTGAACATTGGCTCTAAAAGTTACATTGTTTCCTCCGAAATTAAATTTATAGGAAAGTCCGGCGTCAAGTAATGTAAAAGCCGACAATCTTTCTGCTTGATAAACTTCACCTCTTAATGCAGCATTGATGACTTCGCGCGTATCCACAAAACCATATAAATCGGTATAAATATTATAATCGGCATCGAGGCTTAATCCATCGATGATTTCATATTTAAATCCAAATCCAAAAGAAGTTTGTGCAGCGTTTCCAACTTTGGTTCCCGTCAAATCCAGCGTTCCTTCATCCAATGTTTGATTGGTTTCTTCAGAACGTGTCTGATAAGGCGTAGTTCCGTCGTATTTCCAATTTCCGATACTTCCGAAAGCTCTTAGCATAAACACTGAAGAATAACGGTATCTTCCTTCAAATTCGAATCCTTTGTGAACTTGCGTAACGCCCGTAAATCTTTGAACTCTGTCTATTTGTTGATTCGGGTTTGAACTGTCGGGATCGCCGGGAATAAAGTTATAAACAAATCGATTTCCCCATTTGGTATAATATCCGTTTAAATCCAAACTGACATTTCCCGAACGGATTCTGTAACCGGCTTCTATTCCTGTTATTTCTTCATTGTCAACCTCTCTGTCCCCGGAAATGATGTAATTTGAATTTCGGATGTCTTCAAAGATGTTGTCCAAATAAGGTTGTCTGGAATATTGTCCCACATTTGCAAAAATGGTGTTTCCTTCCATAAACGTATAACCCAATCCTCCTTTGAGATTGTATCCTGTTTTATTCACTTTTTCAGATTTTCCAAGTCCGTTTACACCTTCAATTTCAGTTCCAATGGCACGTCCTTCTCTCTGATAACTTTGCGTGCTTACTGCACCTTGAATAAATGCAGAAAATTTCTCGGTTTTATATTCTGCTTGTCCAAAAGCTCCTATATAATTGATGTATTCGGTATAATCGTAATTAAATCGTTGTCCTTCACTGGCAGAATTAAAAAGTGCAGCCCAAGGATTGGCTTCAAAAGTTTCGGAAATAACATAATCGGCAGGTCTCATTCCGCCATATCCAAAATTGTCTGCATAACCGTTTAATCCCAATAAATCATTCAACTGATACCAATGGTTTCCGCTGTAAAACCGAGTATCAACTCCAACATTGAAATTGAAATTTTCATTTATTTCATTTTCATAATTTGTCAAAAAACCATACCAATTGTGATTGTTTACAGACATTCTTCTCACCATAGATCCAGCATCATAACTTCCGATACCATTGTCTGCACCTTGAATGTTATTTTGAACAATTGCATCAAAATCAATATTTCCAAATTCATCTCTCACGATATTTCGCGAACTTCCTGCAGGTCCGGTTCCTCCTCCCCGACCCCACGAAGCATATAAAACAGAAGATAGAGAACTCTTTTCGTCAATATCCCAATCCCAGTTTAAGTTTGCAATCGGTTTATGGTAATAATTTCTTCGAAAAGTGTAGCGTTCACCATCTTTAAAACCTGAATTGTCGTTGTACAATTTTCCATATTCTTCGTAAACTTCAAGTCTTTTTGAAAAATTTTGGTCGTGAAATTGTGGAGCTCCCGTTAATAAGAAATTAAATGAGTGGTTATCGTTCGGTACATATCCGATTCCGACAAAGTAGTTTTGTCCTTGTCCTGCCGTTCCTTCAGCAAATTTACGGTGTCCTTGCCAATGGTCAAAAAGAAATGAATATGCCCATTTTCCTTGCATTCCGGAATTATAGCTGACTGTTCCTTTCAAGTAACTGTCGTTTCCGCCCATAAATCTTACAAAACCGCCTTCTCTTTTATCGGCAACGCGCGAAACGATATTTACTGTTCCTCCTACTGATGAAATTGCCAATTTAGAAGAACCCAGTCCGCGTTGTACTTGAACTGCATTGGCAACATCGGACATTCCAGACCAGTTTGACCAGTAAATTCTTCCGTCTTCCATTCCGTTGATTGGTTGTCCATTCAATAGAAATGCAGTATTTGTTTGGTCAAATCCTCGCAAAAACATTTGAGAATCTCCAAATCCTCCCGCTTGATTGGAAACATACACGCTCGGCGTGCTTTTCATGATTTCAGGAAATTCCACATTACCGATTCCCTTTGTTTGGATTTCTACGGCACTAATTGAAGATACGGCAATTGGTGTCTGACGATCTGAAGCCAAATCAATGATTCCACGACCTACCAACACTACTTCTCCCAAAGCATCAGCATCAGGAAGTAATTTAATTGTTTTTAATTCTGTTGTTCCCGAAATATTGGAAAACGAAACACTTTCATTTGTATAACCAATATAAGAGACCGTTAAAGTTCCCGAAGTTGAAGATGTAGAAAGTGTAAAATTTCCGTCAAAATCAGTTATGGCACCATTTGAGGTTCCATTTTCTACAACATTTGCACCTGCTAAAGGAATGTCAGTCTCGGAATCGACTACAACTCCTTTGATTGTGTGTTGAGCATAAGTTGCAGTACTCAGCATAACAATGAACAATAATAATAGTTTACGCATATTAATAAAGGTTTAAAAATTTCTATAAGATTTAGAGTGGGTTTAGATACAGGGAATCTGTTTCTTTCAAAGAACTCACTGTCCGCAAAAGAATAGAATAGAAATTTCTAATTGGTTAAGGATAAGTTATGATTCTATTTTCTCCCAAGAATCACGTAACGGCACTGTACGATTAAAAACAATCTTAGAATCTGTGGTGTCTTTATCAACAGTAAAATAACCCAAACGTTGAAACTGAAATTTATCTTCAGCTTCTACTCTTTCAATACTTGGTTCAGCGTAACCTGTAATAATTTTTAAAGAATCCGGATTGAGAAACTCTAAGAAATCTTTTTCTTTTTGAGCATCAGGAGCAGCTTCGACAAAAAGTCTGTCATAAAGTCGAACTTCTGTTTCGATTGCATGAGGAATTGAAACCCAATGAAGCGTTCCTTTTACCTTGCGCATTGATGCTTCAGTTCCGCTTCCGCTTCTGCTTTCTTCATCGTAAGTACAACGTATTTCTATGATATTTCCTTCTTCGTCTTTAATTACATTATGGGCTTTAATGATATAAGCATTTTTTAATCGCACTTCTTTACCGATGGTCAAACGGAAAAATTTACGATTTGCTTCTTCTTTAAAGTCTTCACGTTCAATATAAAGTTCTCGGGAGAACGGAACTTTTCGAGTACCCATTGCATCGTCTTCGGGATTATTTTCGGCTTCCAACCATTCTACTTTATTTTCCGGATAATTTTCGATGACAATTTTTATAGGATCTAAAACAACCATGATTCGAGGTACTTTCTTATTTAAATCTTCACGGATATGAAATTCTAAGTGAGAAACATCGATGAGATTTTCTCTTTTTCCTACGCCTATGCTGTCAGCAAAATTTCGGATGGATTCCGGAGTGTATCCACGGCGTCTCAATCCTGCAATAGTCGGCATTCGGGGGTCGTCCCAACTTGAAACGATTCCATTGCTTACCAATTGTGCCAATCTTCTTTTGCTCACAACCGTATGACTTAAATTTCGACGTGCAAATTCACGTTGCTTAGGTCTTAATTTGGCAGTATCGTAAATCTGATCTAAAAACCAATCGTATAATTCGCGATGTGGTAAAAATTCCAACGTACAAAAAGAATGAGAAATCTGTTCTATATAATCACTTTCGCCATGCGCCCAATCGTACATTGGATAAATTTTCCAGTCTGTCCCTGTTCTGTGATGAGGTTTGTGGAGTACGCGGTACATTACCGGATCCCGCATCAGCATATTCGGTGATGCCATATCAATTTTTGCACGTAGCACATGTTGTCCTTCCGGAGTTTCTCCATTTTTCATTTTTTCAAACAGCTCCAAATTTTCTTCAACCGAACGGTTTCGAAACGGACTGTTCGTCCCGGGAACTTGAGGAGTTCCTTTTTGTTGTGCAATTTCTTCTGAAGATTGCGAATCTACATACGCTTTTCCATCTTTAATAAGCTGAACTGCCCAATCGTAAAGTTGTTGGAAATAATCAGAAGCATAGCATTCTTTTGCCCATTTAAATCCAAGCCATTCAACATCGCGTTTGATGGCATCGACAAATTCTTGTTCTTCTTTAATGGGATTGGTATCGTCAAAACGAAGATTGACCGGTGCATTGTATTTTAATCCGAATCCGAAATTCAGACAGATAGAAGTGGCATGACCGATGTGTAAATATCCATTTGGTTCAGGTGGAAATCGAAAGCATAAATCGGATAATTTATAGTTGCTTTGTAAATCTTCTTCGATGATATGCTCTAAAAAGTTGAGAGATGCTACTTCTTTTGCCATAACAAAAAATGATGGCGCAAATTTACAAAAAAAGACTGATAAAAATACGCACTTTTATTGTAGTTTTGAACATCTATTTTAGAGAGAAAATTGGACAAAATTAAGCTAAAAAAAATCCGTGTTTATGCATATCACGGGTGCTTGGATGAAGAAGGAGTTATCGGCTCCGATTATCTTGTTGATTTAACGGTTTATTCAAATCTTACATACGCTTCAAAAACTGATTTATTGACAGATACGATTGATTATGTTCATCTTAAATCCATCGTAAAAAAAGAAATGTCAATTAGATCCAAGCTGTTGGAAAATGTGGCAAAACGCATTATAGATTCAGTTTTATCAGAATTGGAACTTGTAAAAAAAGTTAAAGTTTCCATTGCTAAAAAAAATCCGCCCATTGGTGGAGACGTATCGGAAGTGTGCGTTATTATGAAAGGTAAAAGATAATTTTTAAAAGTGTGTTGCCGATTCTTGTATAAGTTTCTATATTTGCAATCGTTTTTTAGAAAACTTTCTTTCAAATACGGCATCGTGGCCGAGTGGCTAGGCAGAGGTCTGCAAAACCTTCTACAGCGGTTCGAATCCGCTCGATGCCTCGAAAACCTTCAAAATATTTTTTTTGGAGGTTTTTTTATTCTTTTATAACTGGTGGAATTGGTTTATCCAACGGATGTGGTTGTCCGGGAATTGTATCCAGTCCGGCTTCTAATCCTTGAGGAAAAATTCCTTGAATCAATAAAAAAATTCCGAAAATCACTATAAGAATACTTACCCACTGCTTTGTTTTAAATATTAATCTTCCCGACAATCTTCGCATGACGCGTTTGGCAAGTGTGATTTTTAAAAGATCGGTCGAAAAAAAAGTTATCAATACTGTGGCTAAAAACCAAAAAACACCGGAATCAGTTGTAGTAAGGGCATTTGCCATTACAAGTGTGGCAATCCATCCGATTAATACACCGAAATTCACGAAATTTAGAAAAAAACCCTTAAAAAAAAGATTTCTGAATTTTCCTTTTACTGCTTTTGTATAATATTCCCGCATGATTTTAAAAATGGAATTGTTTATCCTGATATAGGTAATAACTCCGTAAGCTATGAGAACAATGCCTCCAAAAATCAACAATGCCGGATCGTGTTGTAATTTTTCTAATATTTTATTCGTACTGTAAAAGGCGATGATAATAAATACGATATCCGCGGAAATAGCTCCTAAATCAAAAAAAATAGCTGCCCTTATTCCTTTTGAAATTGCTGTTTCTATTAATGTAAAAAAAACAGGACCTACCGCAAAAGAAAGTAAAAAACCATATAAAACGGCATATATCAGACCATCTGTCATAGCATTCATCAACAAAATTTAAAAAGGGAAAAATAGCGAATTTAGTAACTAATTGTTTTCATTCATTTCCCGATGTCCTATTAAATAAAAATCAAGATGTTTCTTTACTAAATCTGCATTTTTTACTTTGACGTAAACTTCATCTCCCAATTGATATACATTTCCGGTACGTTGGCCGAAAACAGCAAAATCATCGGCATCAAAAATATATCTGTCATCTTTTAAATCTTGCAAACGTACCATTCCTTCACATTTATTGGAAATAATTTCTATATAAATTCCCCATTCTGTAACGCCCGAAATTACGCCTAAAAATTCTGTGTCACGTTGATGCATCATATATTTTACTTGCATATATTTGATACTGTCGCGTTCTGCATTGACCGCTAAATTTTCCATTTCGCTACTGTGTGCGCATTTTTCTTCGTACGCTTCTTCGGAAGGCGAATTTCCGTTTTCAAGATAGTGAAAAAGAAGTCGGTGTGCTATAATATCGGGATAACGACGAATGGGAGAGGTAAAATGACTGTAAAAATCAAAAGCCAAACCGTAATGCCCGATATTGAAAGTCGTATAAAAAGCTTTACTCATACTGCGAATCGTTAAAGTGTCAATGAGATTTTGCTCTTTTTTACCTTCGACGTCTTTTAAAAGTTTGTTGAGTGAATTTGCCGTTGATTGTGCACTTTTTGTATTTATCTTATATCCAAAACGGCTTATAATTTTTTGCAATGCAGCTAATTTTTCATCATCGGGTTCGTCGTGAACACGGTAAACAAATGTTTTCTTCGGTTGTTGTTTTCCTATAAATTCAGCTACTTTGCGATTTGCAAGTAACATAAATTCTTCTATCAGTTTATTGGCATCTTTACTTTCTTTAAAATAAACGCCTGTAGGTTCATTTTCTTTATCAAGAATAAATTTTACTTCAACTTTATCAAATGAAATGGCACCGGCACGCATCCGTTTTTGACGTAATTTTTGTGCCAAATTATTCATACCGCAAATAGCTTCTACAATGGGTTTGGAAACTTCATAAGCAGCATCTTGAATGGAAATTTCTTTGGGAATTTGAACAGTTGAATACTCTTCAACAGAAATACCATCATATTCTTCAATTATATGTTGTGCTTCTTCATAAGAAAATCGCGCATTGCTTAAAGTGACAGTTTTTCCAAACCATTGATTGATAACATTGGCTTGGGAATCGATTTCAAAAATGGCGGAAAAGGTATATTTTTCTTCATGAGGGCGTAATGAGCACGCTTGATTTGATAAAATTTCCGGTAACATGGGAACAACTCGGTCAACCAAATAAATTGAAGTTGCACGTTCGTATGCTTCGTCATCCAAAATAGTTCCGGCTTTTACATAATGAGAAACATCGGCAATATGCACCCCGATTTCAAAATTTCCATTTTCTAATTTTTGAAAAGACAAAGCATCGTCAAAATCTTTGGCATCTTTTGGATCAATTGTAAAAGTCAAAACATCACGAATGTCTTTTCTTTTTTGAATTTCCGCTTCTGAAATCTTTGTGTCTATTTCATTTGCATATTCTTCAACTTCATTTGGAAATTCTGACGGCAATCCGTATTGTGCAAGGATGGAATGAATTTCTGTAGCATGCTCACCCGGCATCCCAAAAACTTTTATTACACGACCTGTGGGAGAATCTGCAGTTTCCGGCCAATCTTCAATTTCTACCATGACTTTTTCTCCGTCTTTAGCAGTTCCAATTTTGTTTATCGGAATAAAAATATCAGTTCCCATTTTGCTGCTTTCAGTTTCAACAAATGCAAAATGAGCTGAAATCTTGATAACGCCTACATATTCTTTCTGTGTACGTTCGATTATTTGCGTTATAACGCCTTCTAATTTTCCTTCTTTTCTTCGATTGTACAGATAAACTTCAACAATATCTCTGTGTAAAGCTCTATTTAGATTTTTATTTTTAATCAAAATATCTTCATCAAGATTATCTACCATGACAAAACCGTATCCGGAGGAAGTCATATCTACAATTCCTGTATAATAATTTGAATCTTTTGCAAGTTGGTATTTTCCTCTTGAAACTTCTTCGATGTATTCTTTTTTAATCAGTTTTTTGATGCTCTTAATAATCTGATTTCTACTTTCAGCATCATCTACATCCAGTTTTGCTGCAATCTGTTTATAATTTAATGGCTGTGGCGCATTTTTTAAAACTGACTGAATCTTGATAGCAAAGGAGTCTTTTTTTGATTTTTTTGAAGTTCTATTTTTATTATTTTTTTTCTTATTCATGCATTTATATTTATGTAAAAATACTATATATGTAGAAATGAATTCATATTTTTATTTTATTTCATTTTGCGGTTCTCAATAAAACTTATTTTATATGACAAATTTTCATACCCTTGCTATTTTTCAATTTGCCGCAGAGTATGCCGTTTTAAAATTACTGTTAGAGCAAGAAAATATACGTCATTTCTTTCAGAATGAAACTTTTTTAAGCGTACTTCCATTTTATCCCTTATCGGGCGGTGGAATTCATCTTAAAGTTCACGAAGAAGATGTTGAACGCGCTCAGCAAATAATATCTGATTTTAACGATTCGGCGCATTTGAAAAAAGTCTGAAAAATCAGTTATCCACAACTATATAATATTTATTTGTTTTTTATTTAATTTAAAAATTTTAATGATGATGATTATGGGCTGTTAATAATGGGGATAACTATTCTGGAAAATTATTGCATAATTGGATACCTACATTTTACTGCAACTTATCAACACTTGTTGTTTTGATTAATCGATTTAAAATCATTTCAATACAAAATAATCCAATGTTCTATTCACAGCTCTTAATAACTTTTAAAATACCTTTATTTGATAAATTGCAATTATTTTCTTGTTGATGAATACGATTTTTAAGAAGATATTTCATCTAAAAATAGCTTACTTATATTTTTGTTTTGATTGAAATAATATCAATTAGAAAAATAAGCGTCAAAACAAAATTTACTTATTCTTTTTTGTTAACAGATATTAACAGATAACTTACATAAATGTTACGATTTTATTAATTAGAGGAGTATCAATCTGTTAAGCTTATTTCATAAAATCCTCTCAAAAATAAATAGCTATATGGAGCTGCTTGTTATCTTTGTTTTTAAAAATTAAATATCATGAAAATTTCTATCGGAAACGACCATGCCGGAACAGCATATAAAAACAGAATTGTAACTTTTCTTAAAGAATCCGGTTACGATATTGTAAATCACGGAACGGATTCTGAAAACAGTGTAGATTATCCTGATTTTGTGCATCCGGTAGCAAAAGATGTATCAGAAGGAGAAGCTACTTTTGGAATTATAATTTGTGGAAGTGGAAACGGTGCAAATATGACTGCAAACAAACATCAAAAAGTTCGTTCGGCATTGTGCTGGATGAAAGAAATTGCAGTTTTAGCTCGTCAACATAACGATGCCAATGTTATCAGTATTCCGTCACGCTATACGAGTATGGAACAAGCTGTGGAAATGGTAAAAACTTTTCTGGAAACTGAATTTGATGGTGGCCGACATATTAACCGTATCAATAAGATTTCTTGCGCGGTTAAATAAAATTTATTCAATCAGATATACAATTCATTAGGGTTATGAAAATTTTCGTAAAAACTTATCAAGAACTAAGCAAAAATGAATTGTACGATATTTTAAGCATACGCACCGAAGTTTTTGTAATGGAACAACATTGTGTGTATCAAGATTTGGATGGAAAAGATGACAAAGCACTTCACATTATTGGGATGGAAGACAATATGATTGTTGCTTATGCACGTTGTTTTCCGGCTGGAATTTATTTTAAAAAAGCTGCAATTGGACGGGTTTTGGTTCGTGAAAACTACAGAAAATTAGGATACGGTCATCAAATCGTCGATGCGGCAATTAAAGCTATTGAAACTCATTTTAATACTAAGGAAATTCAAATTTCAGCACAGCTTTATCTGGTTACTTTTTATGAAATTCACGATTTTAAAACTGTAGGAAATCGTTATTTAGAAGAAAATATTCCACACATTTCAATGGTTCGGGAGGGTTAAATCCGAATTAAGTTATTTGATAAATTCAATTCTTGGAGTAATTCGTCGGTAAAACTATAATGTCCGCGGTGCGTAATCACTTTAAACCGTTGATTTTTCATTTGAGACAAAGTTTTCAAAAACTGCCATTTTGATTTTAATAAAGAGGGTTCATCAGTTTTTAAACCGATTTCAAAGTAGTGTTTAATTCCATTTCTGACTGCTACAATATCGGGAGTAACAGAAATATCTTCACCCGCTTTTAGATAGGATTTTGGAGATTCATAGCCTTCAATGGGAGATTTTATTTCTTCATATCCCCTTGATTCAAGATAGGCAATTGTATCTTTTAAAATGTCTGTGTTTTGTTCTCTTACTGCATTTGTCATAACAGCGCAAATTAATAATCTTCAACTATTTAATGCGTTAATGGTTTTATAAAATAGAAATCACCGATGTTAAGAATGCTCTTTTAAAGAGTTTTATTCTTTAATTCAGAATAGATTGGTAACGGTTTTTGTTGTTCAAAACATGGAGTGCTTCTGTAATTTCCGGATTGTGCTTAAGTTGATATTGATACAAACCTTCTCGATAAAAATATCTTTTTAAAATTTCATCGGTTAAAATTGATTTGATTTCTTCTTTTCTATTTTTAATTTGATTTGATTTTGCTTCTTCAATAGCTTTTATCAATTGTTGATATGCTTGAGATATATCTTGTTCTTCCAATTCTTCGTTTGCTATTTTATACCCTTCCGAAAATTTTTGTTCTGCTGAAGTCTGATAGCTGAAATCTTTTTGGTCTATGAATTTTATAAATTCATTAAAATCAGATTCTTTTAATTCGAAATTATCCCAATTCTTCAGGTTGTTTTTATAATAATAATTCGTAGCATAATCAAAGATGATATTATCTCTGATTAAAGTCAAAGTAATAGGAGATTGTATTGCCGATTTCAGTTCTATATCCGGTAAAATTCCGCCGCCGTCATAAACTGTTCTTCCTTTTCGTGTTTTAAATTCGTTGTAATGTGTTGGATTCAACCGAATCGGATCGCCGTTTTCATCAACTTCACCATAATTTACGGATTGAATGCATCTTCCGCTTGGTGTGTAATATCTGGAGATTGTCACTTTTAACTGCGTTCCGTAATTTAAATTTTGAGGACGTTGAACCAATCCTTTTCCAAAACTTCTTGCACCGATAATCACGCCTCTGTCTAAATCTTGAACAGCGCCGGCAACGATTTCACTGGCTGAAGCGCTTCGACCGTTGATGAGAACCACAAGCGGAATATCTTTATCCACAGGTTCGTTCATGGTTCTGTAAACTTTGTTGTATTTTTTTATATGGGATTGGGTACTGGTGATGACTTCACCTCGGGGAACAAAAAGATTCACAATATTTATAGCTTCCGAAAGCAAACCTCCCGGATTTCCTCTTAAATCGAGGATTATTTTATTCGCACCTTCATTTTTCAGATTTATTAATGCTTCGCGAGTTTCAGTCGTTGCGCGTGCACTAAATTGAGAGAGTACAATGTACCCTGTGTTAGCATCGGCCATGGTGTAAAAAGGAACGGCTTTTAATTCAACTGCTCCACGAGTAATGGTTGTTGATTGTGTTTTGTTTTGCCGTTTGTAAGTAACTTCAACCGAAGTTCCCGGAGCTCCTTTTAATAGTTCTCCGGCATCGTCTTCAAAAGCAGAAACGTTGATGTCTCCAATTTTAATGATTTCATCGCCTGCTTTTAAACCGGCTTTGTCTGCGGGATAATTTTTATAAGGTTCCACAATGATTATTTTATCTTTCTCGTGTTTTACATTTGCTCCAATTCCGGTGTAAGTTCCCGATCTGGAGATTTTGGCGTCTTCCACTTGTTGTTCATTCCAATAAACCGTATAAGGATCCAAATCTTCCAACATTCCTGTTATCGCTTTGTTCATAAGCGTTGCAGGAGATATTTCATCGACATAATTCATGTTGAGTTCTTTATAGAGCGTTGTGAAAATTTCGATTTGCTTTGCAATTTCAAAAAAATCACTTTTAAAACTCACGGTAGTGAACAACATTCCAATTAAAAGAACAGCTATTCCAAGGCGCTTTTTAATTTTCATAAGGTTTAATTTTTTATATTTTTTTCACTTAAATAAGACAAAAGCGAAATCATTTTTTTTTCTAATAGATGATAATCCGGTATTTGCTTGCCTAAATAAATAAATAAAATTAGTAGATTTTCTTCTTTACGTATAAGTCTGTGTTTGTTTAAACGATAGACTTCCCGAAGTAGTCTTTTAATTCTGTTTCTTTCTACTGCTTTTTTAAAATTTCTTTTCGGTACACTGAAGGCAATTTTGTGATTAACGGATTCAGTATTTTCTTTATAAATAACTTTTAAAGGATAATTTATATGTTTTTTACCATTCAGAAACAAATACTCAATTGTTTTTGAACTTTTTAATTTTTCGGCTTTAGGAAACTTCTGATTCACAAGGTAAAGATATTAAAAAAGAAACCTCACCTAAAAAATAGATGAGGTTTCAAATTAAAGCTAAAAAAATGATTATTCCTTTTGCCAGATGTTGTTTTCCCAATTTATATCTGCCATTCGTTGGGTAATATCTATCACGATGGTTTGCGGTTTTTTCCCTTTTTCCAACTCAAATTTATAAGTTGGATATGCCCAAGCCCAATCTTCTAATGTGGTTCTATTTAAATTATTAAAGTGGTTTGGTTTTTCTCCCCACATTTGTCGCAAGGGAATGTATAACAACTCCATGCTTCCGTCATCATAAGTAATAAAAATATCCAACGGCATCGGAATCAATCCGATGCGTTCCAAAGTAACAATTGTCTGGTCATTTTCGATTTCAACTGATTTAATTCCGTAATCGATAGTGTTTGTAGTTTGAGTGAAATCAATCAAATACCAATCTAATTGCATGCCTGAAACTTTTTCTGCAGTTCTGATAAAATCAGTAGGAGTGGGGTGTTTGAATTTGAAATCTTCATAAAATTTTCGAAATGTTTTCCCTAAATTTTCAACTCCAATTACATATCCCAATTGGTTTATAAATACAGAACCTTTTGAATATGAATTTATTCCGTAAGAGCGATTGTTATCATATCGGTCGGCATGCGTACTCAACGGTTCTTCATTTTCGCTGGATGCCATAAAATAATAATTTCTGTACGAACCTGAATGCGGATTGTCTTTGCCTTCTTCCATAACGACATTCATTGCTTCATCGGCGATGAAAACAGTAAATCCTTCATCCATCCAAGGATGGCGACTTTCGTTGCTTGCCAAAATAAACTGAAACCATTTGTGAGCGAGTTCGTGAGCCGTAACACCTACCAAACTTTCCAACGATCTTTTGCCTGTAATCATCGTACACATAGCATATTCCATTCCGCCGTCACCGCCTTGAATCACAGAATATTGCTCGTAAGGATAAGGACCAACAAGTTCATTGAAAAATTCCATCAGAGCAGCAGTTTTTGGTTGAAGTGCTTTCCAATTATCCCGAATTTCCGGATCGTCTTTATAAAAAAAATGAAGTGTAACCCCATTAGGACCTTCATAAATATCATGGATGTAATCAGAATCGGCAGCCCATGCAAAATCATGAACATCAGGTGCGAGAAAATGCCAAGTGTATTTTCCTTTTTTCGGTTTCATCCATTTTTGTCCGGGTGCGGTATATCCGTGTCCTACTTCTGCAGGATTTTGGAGATAACCAGTTCCGCCAATGGTATATGTGGCATCAATGGTGATTTTTACATCATAATTTCCCCAAACACTGTAAAATTCTCTTGCGATATATGGATCGGCATGCCATCCTTCAAAATCATATTCGGCAATTTTTGGAAACCATTGGGTCATCGTGTAAGCAACGCCTTCCTCATTATCTCGTCCGGAACGTCTTATTTGAATTGGAACTTGTGCAT
This sequence comes from uncultured Flavobacteriaceae bacterium, assembly GCA_964636665.1. Lineage (GTDB taxonomy): Bacteria > Bacteroidota > Bacteroidia > Flavobacteriales > Flavobacteriaceae > JAAYLC01. The sequence goes on along the minus strand of CAZWVT010000001.1, from coordinate 105,530 downwards.
CCCACTCCATATTAAAAACAGTAGTTTCTCCCGGGGCAATAGGTTGATTTAAATCGGCTTTGAGTACAGTTCCTTTTATGGTATAATTTAACGATTTGCCGTTCTGAGTGAATTTTTGAGGACGGATGTAACCTATTTCGTTTGGTTTAAGCTTGGAAATTCTGTCACCAACTCTTCTGTCGGGGTCTTCAATAGTTCGTGAGCGGATATCCATTTCACTTCCCGGTTGGAAAGCATTAAAATAAAGATGATAGAAAACATAATCGAGTGTATCGGGTGAATTGTTTGTGTATTTTAATTCTTGTTTTCCTTGATACTGATGTTTTTTTACATCCATATCAATTTCCATCACGTAATCTGCTTGTTGCTGCCAATAATTTGTGTTTTGAGCTGAAACAACAGAGACGGTTAGGGCAAAAGTGCCAATAACCGTCTTTGTAAAAATATTATTTAAGAAAGAAATCATTTCCTCGATATTTTATCTGCCATAATTAATGCATTGTACATATTCACAATTTTTCCTGATTTAGATACGTTTCGGAAATTGTCTCGATTTTCAGGATTTCCGCCTAAAATAACTTCGATATTGGGAGAAATTCCACTTTCAAGGATAATTTTCTTAACCTGTGGAGCCGTTAATTTTGGATACAGTGAGCGAATCATAGCAGCTACTCCGGCAACATTCGGCGCTGCCATAGAAGTTCCGTTCAGTTTTTGATATTCATCGTTTGGAATCGGAGCATAAATTTGTACACCGGGTGCAAAAACATCGACATTTATTTTTCCGTAATTGGTAAATCTGGCGAGCATATTTTCACCGTACTCATAGTTCAAAGCGCCTACCGTAATAAATGAATCTGCAATTTCGGAACCGTTATCCCATTGATCATTCGGATATACGTTGATGGTATCTAAATCAAAGGCATCATTTCCGGCTGCATTGACGATTAATACATCTTTGGAAGCAGCATATTGGATCGCTTCATAAACCCATTCTGAATTTGGAGAAAAATATTTTCCAAAACTCGTATTTAAAATTGTTGCGCCATTATCAACCGCATAACGGATTGCCAAAGCGATGTCTTTATCGTGCTCGTCACCATCGGGAACAGCTCTCACTGCCATAATCCGAACGTTGTTTGCAACTCCATCTGTTCCGATGCCATTATTTCTTTCTGCAGCGATAATCCCTGCTACGTGGGTTCCGTGAAGTGCATTTTCTTTTGTCGGGTCAATGCTTACTACGTTGTTGTCTCCATAATATTTATCATTGATATCAAAAGGATTATCATTTAAAACTTCTCTGAAATCTTCTTCTAAATTAAAGTGGTATTTCAATCTGTTGTCAAAATATTCAATTCCGTTTTGTAATTCTTCAAGAACAGAATCAATAGAATCACCAAAACTCAACATTTGCGAAAGCATAGCGATTTGTTGGGTTTCTTCTTGAGTCGGATTTTGAATGCTGTTTAAATCTTCAACAGTATAATCTTCTTTTCCAAATTTTTGAGTCATTGCTTGATGTGCAGGTTCAATTTGGGCAACCATAAAAGAATAGCGCGTTTTATTGTTTGCGGTTTCAGCTACTTTTTCATCAAAATCTTTTCTTGCACTTTGATATAATTCGAAATCTTCCATGTCTTCAGGAGCAATTTGAGAGACATCTTTATCTTCAAACTTATCTCTGAATCTTCTTACCAATCGCGTAGATTCCATTTGATCACCTAAAATATCTCCGAGAAAATTCCATCCGTGGATGTCATCTACATAGCCGTTGTTGTCATCATCAATATTATTTCCGGCAACCTCTCCTTTATTTACCCAAAGTACATTTTTTAAATCTTCGTGGTCAATATCCAATCCGCTGTCGATAACACCAACGATTACGGTTTTTCCTTTACGGTTTTTTACAATTTCTTCATAAGCACGATCAACGCTCATTCCCGGAACAGTGTCGCGAGTCAAATCCATCATTGACCAAACCTTCATTTGATCATCGGTGAGCGGTACATTTTTGGTGGGAATATGAGATACATCGGTAATCGGTGTAGCTACAATTGCAGCACTTCCACAACTTGCCAGAATTGAGGCAAATGCTAAAGAAAATAAAGAGATTTTTATTTTTTTCATTTTATAAAAGATTAGGAATTAAAAAAGTCATTTATAGTAAATCGTTCATTCAAGCGAACGCCTTTGTCGGTATGTTTAACGGTTATTATCGGATTATATACATCGTGTTCCAAAAAAAGATAAAATCCTTCTGTCGCCGCTTTGTTTAAAAATTTTTCTTTTTCTGAGAGTGTCAACAATGGACGCGTGTCGTAACCCATTACGTATGGTAAAGGCAAATGGCCGACAGTGGGCAATAAATCTGCAACATACACCAAAGTTTTGCCTTTGTATTGAATATGAGGAATCATTTGTTTATCGGTATGGCCGTCAACATAGAGAATTCCGAAATCCATCTCCGAAGCTGTTGAAAAATCTCCTTTGGGTTGTTCTATAAATTTTAATTGACCGCTTTCTTCAATAGGCAGAATGTTTTCAGTTAAAAATGAGGCACGTTCTCTTCTATTTGGTTGGGTTGCCCATTTCCAGTGGTCTTTATTGCTCCAATAGGTTGCATTTTTAAAAGCCGGCTCATAACCGGTTTTGTTTTTATTCCATTGAATACTTCCGCCACAATGGTCAAAATGCAGATGCGTCATAAAAACATCTGTAATGTCATCGGGATGAAATCCTGTAGATTTCAAAGATTTTTCCAAGGAATAATCGCCCCATAAATAGTAATAACCAAAAAATTTTTCATTTTGTTTATTTCCCATTCCGGTATCAATCAACGTCAATCTGTTTCCGTTTTCGATTAATAAACAACGGGTTGCGAGTTTTATCATATTGTTTTCATCTGCCGGATTGGTTCGTGACCAAAGGGTTTTGGGTACAATTCCAAACATGGCTCCACCATCGAGTTTAAAATTTCCGGCTTCAACAGCATATAAGTTCATTCTAATGAAATAAAGATTTGCAAATTAATCAAAAAGCGAATTTAAGATTAAATAAGGACTTATTTAAAGTGGTACATTTAACAATAAATTATATTTTTAGCCTCAAAATATTTGAAATTATGAAAAACATCCTGAAAATACTGTTTTTTGCATCTTTATTTTTCGCTTTTTTTTCTTGTAAAAAAGATGAAGACATTCATTGTCTTACTTGTACATCATCAGAAACACTCGATTTTGAACTCTGCCGAGAAAGCAATGGAAATGCTTCCATAAACGGTGAAGATACGCAAACTCCTTATGATGTTTATTTATCCGATTTACAGGAAGAAGGAGTACTCTGCAATTAATTTTTTAATCATTCAGTTTTAAAACGGCCATAAAAGCTTCTTGCGGAATCTCAACATTTCCGATTTGACGCATACGTTTTTTACCTTTTTTCTGTTTTTCCAAGAGTTTACGTTTTCTGGAAATATCGCCTCCATAACATTTTGCGGTTACGTCCTTTCTAAGTGCTTTTACAGTTTCTCGAGCGATAATTTTAGCTCCGATTGCCGCTTGAATTGGGATATCAAATTGTTGACGCGGAATGAGTTCTTTTAATTTCTCACATATTTTTTTGCCTATTTCATAAGCACTGTCTCTATGAATTAGAGCAGAAAGTGCATCAACCGTATTTGCGTTTAAAAGAATATCAACTTTTACCAGATGAGAGGTACGCATTCCAATAGGACTGTAATCAAATGAAGCATAACCTCTTGATACGGTTTTGAGTCGATCGTAAAAATCGAAAACAATTTCAGCCAGAGGCATATCAAAAATAAGTTCTACACGATCGGTTGTCAAATACGATTGATTGGTAATCACGCCTCTTTTTTCAATACACAAAGACATTACCGGACCGATGAATTCAGCTTTCGTAATTATCGTCGCTTTGATAAAAGGTTCTTCAACTCTGTCCAAAATGGAAGGATCAGGTAGATCTGACGGGTTGTTTACCGGAATAGAAGTTTGTGGTTCTCGGATTGTATAAGCCTGATATGAAACGTTGGGAACCGTTGTAATTACGGTCATATCAAACTCTCGTTCCAATCTTTCTTGAATAATTTCAAGGTGGAGCATTCCTAAAAATCCACAACGGAAACCAAAACCTAAAGCTGCGGAACTTTCTGGCGTAAATACAAGTGAAGCATCGTTGAGCTGTAGTTTTTCCATTGAATTTCGAAGTTCTTCATAATCTTCTGTGTCCACAGGATAAATTCCGGCAAAAACCATGGGTTTGACGTCTTCAAATCCGGCAATCATATTTTGCGTCGGATTTTTGGCATCGGTGATGGTATCTCCAACTTTTACTTCTTTTGCTTCCTTAATTCCGGTAATTAGATAACCCACATCTCCGGCTTTGATAACTTCTTTCGGAAATTGTTTTAATCGCAACGTACCCACTTCATCGGCGTAGTAGGATTTGTTGGTCGCCATAAATTTGATTTGTTGTCCTTTTTTGATTTCTCCGTTTATAACTCTAAAATACGTTTCAATTCCTCGGAACGGATTGTAAACAGAGTCAAAAATCAAAGCTTGGAGCGGAGCTTCCGGATTGCCTTGAGGTGGCGGGATTCGTTCAATGATGGCTTGGAGAATGTTATCGACGCCAAAACCGGTTTTTCCACTGGCAGGAATAACTTCTTCTGGTTTGCATCCCAATAAATCGACAATATCGTCTGTAACTTCTTCAGGATTTGCTGACGGTAAATCAACTTTGTTTAAAATCGGAATGATTTCAAGATCGTTTTCCAGCGCCAAATATAAATTAGAAATCGTCTGCGCTTGAATGCTCTGGGCGGCATCTACGATTAATAAAGCACCTTCGCAAGCTGCGATGGAACGTGAAACTTCGTAAGAAAAATCAACGTGTCCGGGGGTGTCAATAAGATTTAAAATGTATTTTTCATTGTTGTAAACATAATCCATTTGAATGGCATGACTTTTTATGGTAATGCCTCGTTCCCGTTCCAAATCCATACTGTCGAGTAATTGCTCTTGTTTTTCTCTTTCTGTCACAGTTCCTGTTGCATCTAAAAGTCTGTCTGCCAAGGTGCTTTTTCCATGGTCAATATGAGCAATAATGCAAAAATTACGGATGTTCTTCATAAATTTCGTTCAACGAATGTTAGGGTGCAAATATAAGCGAATTGTACGTTTTTCGTGATACTATTTTACAAGTCTGAAATAGTTTACTATCAATAAGTTCAATATTTATTTGAATAGCGTTCTGCATAAAATAATTGTTTGAGTGATAATCACTAAATTTGCACTTTCTTAAAAATTAATACGTTGCCAAAAATAGGAAATATAGAATTACCGGAATTTCCGCTGTTATTAGCGCCGATGGAAGATGTAAGCGATCCGCCTTTTCGTGCATTGTGCAAAGAACAAGGAGCGGATGTGGTTTATACCGAGTTTATTTCAGCCGAAGGCCTTATTCGAGATGCTGCCAAAAGCATGATGAAATTGGATATTTACGAAAAGGAACGTCCTGTGGGGATTCAGATTTTTGGAGCTGTTTTGGATTCTATGTTAAAAACGGTAGAAATCGTAGAAGCCACCGGTCCGGATATTATTGATATTAATTTTGGTTGTCCGGTAAAAAAAGTTGTTTCCAAAGGTGCAGGTGCCGGAATATTAAAAGATGTCGATTTGATGGTTTCGCTTACGGAAGCGATGGTCAAACACACCAAGCTTCCGATTACTGTAAAAACCAGATTGGGCTGGGACGAAGAATCAATTCGCATCGTTGAAGTTGCCGAACGATTGCAAGATGTCGGTTGTCAAGCTTTGTCAATTCACGGAAGAACCCGAAAACAAATGTACAAAGGCGATGCCGACTGGACGCTGATTTCCGAAGTCAAAAACAATCCGCGAATGCATATTCCCATTTTTGGAAACGGTGATGTAAATACGCCCCAACGTGCCAAAAAAATGCGGGATGAATACGGACTTGACGGCGCTATGATTGGTCGTGCGAGTATCGGTTATCCTTGGTTTTTCAGGGAAGTAAAACACTTTCTAAAGACCGGAGAACACCTTCCACCACCAACGATGAAAGAACGTGTAGAAGCTGCCAGAAGACATTTGCAAATGGCTATTGACTGGAAAGGAGAAAAACTCGGGGTTTTTGAAACGAGAAGACATTATACCAACTATTTTAAGGGAATTCCAAATTTTAAAGAGTACCGGATGAAATTGGTTACCGATGATGATGCAGCTCTTGTTTTTAAAACTCTGGATGAAGCTTTGGAAGTGTTTGGCGATTATGAATTTGCCTGATTTTACTGCAAAGATTTTCGCTGAACGCGTCGAGAGGCTATATATGAGGCCAAAATTCCCAAAATACTAATTGTAAAAAATACCACAATAACATTGATTCCTTCAATTTTCGCCGGATAGGGTAGGGTGTTTGTAATATAAATCAATCCGTATTTAATTTGTAACCAAACTGCTACAAGTCCAATAATGATTCCTATAATTCCACCTAAAATAGTCATTAATGTTCCTTGAAAAAAGAATATTCTGCGGATTTCTTTATAAGTAGCACCTAAATTATTTAAAGTTTCAATGTTTTTTCGCTTGTCCAAAATCATAATGATGATGGAACCGATTACATTAAAAAGTGCAATAATCATTACCAATGTAAAGATTAAATAGACAGCAATATTTTCTGTATTTAGCATTTTGTACAATGCATCATTTTGTTGGATTCGATTTTTAATAAGAATGTTATCACCAAAAATTTCTGTAAGTTCGCTTCTTACAGCTGATTCATATTGAGAAGAAACAAGTTTAAATTCCAAAGAAGAAACCTCATTTTCAGAGATGGATAATAAATTTCGGGCAAATGAAAGTTGTGTAAACACATATTTAGCGTCCAATTCTTCATTTACTTGATAAACTCCGGAAACTACGACGTTGGCTTTGTTAAATGCATTCGAAGGATTCAGTACATCTATTTGTCCGGTTCCGGGTTTGGGAACATAGATTTCTACCAAATTCATATAATCCCAGAGTGACAAAGAAAGTTTTGCAGAAGTTGTCAGACCGATAACCACTTCATTTTGGTCGGGTTCAAACCATTCGCCAACCATTAAAATGCTGTCAATGGGAATGACATTGCCATAATTTTCATCAACGCCTTTTATGTAGGCAATGTGATTTTTATTTTTATACTGTAAAAAAATTCGTTCTTCAATAATTTCTGCATACGAAGCCACACCTTCCATTTGTGAGATGCGGTTTTTCATATTTTCATCAAAAGGAATAATTTTGCCTTTCTCCGGATAAACTTTTAAATCACTGTCAAAAATATTGGTAAACTGAAGACTGAAATCTTTGAGTCCGGAAAATCCTGAAAGAACGATTAATAAAGAAAATGAACCAACAATAACTCCGATTGCCGCAATAATAGTAATGATGTTTATTGCATTGTTGCTACTCTTGGAAAAGAGATATCGCTTGGCTATATAGAGTGAAAAATTCACTTATGATTTTTTTCTTTTATTAAGCAATTCCGGATTTGTAATGGGATTTTCTATGCCTTTTAAAGCTTTATTTATTTGCTCGATATATTCGAGGGAATCGTCTAAATAAAAAACCAAATCAGGCATTTTTCGTAATTGATGGCGCGTTAATTGAGAAATGCGATGCTTGATTTGCGGCTTTAAAAGATTTAATTCTTTGGTAAAACCTACCGCTTTATCAGCAGGAAAAATACTGACATATACTTTGGCAAGTGATAAATCTACGGTTACATTAACTTTATTAACCGAAATGATGATGCCCGATTGCCCGGATTCTCTCAAGAGATTTTGTAATTCCTGAGCCAAATCTTCTTGAAGTAAAGATGCAATTTTCTTTTGTCTATTGGATTCATTCATAGCTACAAAAATAATATTTATATGATAGAATGTTGCTGCAAAGTTTAAAATAAAGAACTTGTGTACTTTTGTGTAAATCTTGAATTATTTTTATGAACAAAATAGAACATATTGGAATTGCCGTAAAAAATTTAGCAGCAGCCAATGAACTATACGAAAAACTTCTCGGAGTCGCTCCTTACAAAACTGAGGAAGTGGAAAGTGAAGGTGTTAAAACTTCTTTTTTCAGATGTGGAGAAAGTAAAATCGAACTTTTGGAAGCTTCCAATGAGTCGAGTCCGATAGCGAAATTTATAACGAAAAGGGGAGAGGGGATTCATCATTTGGCATTTTCAGTAGATGACATCCATAAGGAGATAAAACGTTTGACTGCCGAAGGTTTTGAACTTCTCAGTGAAACTCCCAAAAAAGGTGCAGATAATAAATTGGTGGTTTTTTTACATCCTAAGTCTGCTTCCGGAGTATTGGTGGAATTGTGTCAGGATATAAAAAAATAATTTGTAATTAAAATAAAGAGTATTACATTTGCATCCCTTTTATCCTTCGAATTTGAAGGATTAAAAGCAGGTCCTATAGCTCAGCTGGTTAGAGCACTTGACTCATAATCAAGGGGTCCCTGGTTCAAGCCCAGGTGGGACCACGTCGTTTTCCGGAGTTGTAAAATTCATAACAACAATTAATTAAATATGATATCTATATAATTTAATGATATTTTTTTATTAAATTACAACTCTTATCTAAATTATTACTACTTTTACCAACTGAAAAACAATTCCCAGAATTATTAGGTATCTATGCTGACAATTTTATATTCTACCATAGCATTGCTTGCGCAGCCGGCGAAAGCGCCACCGCCACCGAGACCTGGAAATACACCAAATGCACCCCAGCTTCCAATTGACGGAGAATTATGGATATTGCTCTTAATAGGATTGATTGTTGGAATATTCTTTTTATACAAGCAAAATAAATTAGCGACTAGAAAATAAAAAAACTGCCATCGGAAAAGATAGCAGTTTTTTTATGGGATTTCTAAATGAGTTTATTTAGCCTCATCATATTTTTCCTGAACAGCATCCCAGTTAACCACATTCCAAAATGCGTCAATATAGTCAGGACGTTTGTTTTGATATTTTAAATAATAAGCGTGTTCCCAAACATCAAGTCCAAGAATCGGATGACCCTCATTCATTCCCGGCATTAATGGATTGTCTTGATTTGCAGTAGAAACAATTTTTAGACCTGAACTGCTAACAACCAACCAGCACCATCCGGAACCAAATCTGGTTTTTGCTTCATCGGCAAATTTTGTTTTAAATTCTTCAAAACTTCCAAAACTTTGGTTGATAGCTTCAGCAAGAGCGCCGGTCGGTTCTCCACCACCATCAGGAGACATTATTTCCCAAAAAAGATTGTGATTGTAATAACCGCCACCATTGTTTCGTACAGCTTTATTATCCATATCCAAGTTTGAAAGAAGCTCCTGAATATCGGTGTTTTCTAATTCTGTATTTTTTATAGCGTTGTTTAAATTATCTGTATATCCTTTATGATGACGAGAATGGTGAATTTCCATTGTTTCAGCATCAATGTTAGGCTCTAAAGCATCATAAGGATACGGTAAATCTGGCAATTTGAATGACATAGTATATTTATTTACGTTAATAATTATTAAATTCTCCCAAAGATACTAAATACAGTTCATTAAAAATGTTATAGATTTAATAAGATAATAGACGAAATTTAGTTTGTCAAAGAATCATTCTGTTGAATCAGTTTTTCTTCTTCTTCAATAATCGAATCTGTAAGAATTTTCTCTTCGGTATCAATGATTTCAGGTTTCCAATGCACGTCAAATTCTTCCCAACTTTGTTGAATTGTAGGTAATATCGCAGGTGCTATACTTGCTATTGGTTTATACAAAGTTGAAGATTCGGTTTGTTCAGGGGAAAGAAATCTATAATTTTCGGAAGCGTTGATGAGCATATTTATAAAACTCAATACAAAAAGATATTTAGCAACATTAAAAACACCTCCTAAAATTTTATTGACAGTTCCCATCATCATTATCTTTAAAGCTTTTGTGATGAGGGAACTCATAAGATTCAACAGAAAAACCACGATTAAAAACACGCTGAGATATCCAATCCAAATCATTAAGTTTTCTCCCAAATAAAAAAACTTTTGTAGAAAATCTTTCATCTGTTCCCCAAACAAAACAGCTGCATAGGCTCCTAACACCCATCCTAACAAGGAAATAACAGATTTTATTAAACCTTGTTGATACCCAATGAAGAATGCAAACCCTAAAATAACGAGTATAATAATATCAAGTGAAGTCATTCAAAAAATTTGCTAAATATAAAGAGCAATAAGAAAATTCACAACAAAACATTTCAAAGGAAACGGTTGATTGCTTATTGATAAAAATTTCTTCAAAAAACAAGCTATCTTTGCATTCAGTTTAAATTGGATTTTATGGCAAGGGATGAACAATTAAAAGAACGTTGGGAAACAGTCGTTAAACTGTTAAGCAACCGTTTTGCTGACGGTGAAACGTTGGATTTAGATGGAATTATTTACATCATAGGTCTTCAGGAATTGGGAAGATTTAAGCGAAAGTTTAAAAAAGATCATAAATTGGATTTGATGCATATCGCAATTTGCCGACTTCTTGAACCTTACGGTTTTTATGAATTTGACTATGTTGACGAAGACGGTTGGCCACATTATAAAATCGTAGAAAAACTGCCCCACCTAAAAGCCGGCGAACAAAGCGTACTGATGAAAGAAGCCATCGTTCAATATTTTTTAGAAAAAGAAGTGATTAATTAAATTGTATTCTCTGGAATAATAGTAAACTCATGATAGATAAAATAAAAAAACACCTTGAAGAAATCGAAGCTTTTAATTCGACAGACAAGGATGAAATTGAAAATTTACGAATACGTTATTTAGGAAAAAAAGGCTTGTTAAACGAGTTTTTTACAGCTTTTAAGGACGTATCTAATGAGCAAAAGAAAGAATACGGTCAGGTTATAAATCAATTAAAGAATGTTGCTCAAGAAAAAATATCGACATTAAAGGAAGCAGCAGAAAAAAATACCCAATCCTCAGGAAAATACGGCGATCTTTTCAGAACAGGAGAGTCTTTTGATTTGGGCGCACGCCACCCCATCTCGATTGTAAAAAATAAAATAGTAGATATTTTTTCCCGAATCGGATTTAATGTTTCTGAAGGTCCTGAAATTGAAGATGATTGGCACAATTTTTCCGCATTAAACTTGCCCGAATATCATCCGGCTCGCGATATGCAGGATACGTTTTTTATACAAACAAATCCTGATATATTATTACGAACCCACACATCTTCTGTTCAAGTGCGGTATATGGAAAACAACAAACCGCCGATTCGGACAATTTCACCCGGACGCGTTTATCGCAATGAAGATATTTCGGCGCGTTCGCATTGTTTTTTCCATCAAGTTGAAGGTCTGTATATTGATAAAGACGTAAGTTTTGCTGATTTAAAACAAACGCTTCAGTATTTTACTACCGAAATGTTCGGAAAATCTCAAATCCGATTGCGACCTTCTTATTTTCCTTTTACCGAACCAAGTGCCGAAGTCGATGTGTATTGGGGATTGGAAACAGAAACAGATTATCGGATGACAAAAGGAACCGGTTGGTTGGAAATTTTAGGCTGTGGCATGGTAGATCCGAATGTTTTAAAGAATTGCAATATCGATTCTGAGGAATATTCAGGTTTTGCATTTGGAATGGGAATCGATCGTATTGCCATGTTATTGTATCAAATTCCCGACATCCGTATGTTATCAGAAAATGATATCAGATTTTTAAAACAGTTTGACAGTATCTGGTAATTATTGAGGTGTTAAATATATAACAAAAATAACATTGAAGTAAACAGAATGTCTTAAGTTGCTTTATAAACTGATAAATCATGGGAAAATATCTATTATTAGCACTATTGGCACTGGTTTTCTTTGTTGTTATTTATTTGACCTTCATCATAGCTAAAATCAAAATTATTATTGGTTCTATTCTACTGGGAATTTCTGCAATTTTGTTTTTTGTGGTCTGGTTAATGTGGAAATCAAGAAATTAATTATGAAAGAAGATATTGTATTTTATAAAGCGACAAACGTTCATATAGCTGCAATAAAAGAATGGGATAAAGATTTTACCGGGCTTCATTGGAATGTTTATTTAATTAATAATTTAGACAAACCCATTCATACCGTATTTGTGCTTTCACGCGGAAAAAGTGAAGAGATGAAAACTTCGACGCTTCGTCATTTCTTTAAAGATATTGCACCCAAAAGTTCGTCTAAAGTAGAATTTATTGCTCCTGAGGTTTTAAATTTTACCAATGAATATCTTATTTCATATTTTATAGATAATCGAATTTATGAACGAAAATTTATCTTTAATCCCGGCGCTATCAATGAAAATAATACCATCGAGTTGCCGGTGATGGAAGAAGAAGGAATCTTGGCGTTATAAAATATGACTCAGCAGTTAAGCATACGCATTGATTCCTTTTCGTTTGATAAAAATCCACTTTTACAAAACATAGCATTTTCAGTTGCACCCGGTGAGCATGTGAGCATCCTCGGAAAGAGCGGTTCGGGAAAATCTACTTTGCTTTATTTGATCTATGGATTGATTCCGCTGGAAAATGGTATTGTGTATTACGGAAAATCAAAAGTTCCGAGACCATCGGATTTATTAATTCCAGGTGCCGAATACATGAAAATGGTCACCCAAGAAGATACCTTGTTGCATTATGCCACCGTGGCAGAAAATATTGCCACGCATCTTACAATTTCCGATGCTGACAAAATGAAAAAGAGGATTGAGGAATTATTAGACCTGGTTGATTTATTGAATTTTAAAGATAAAAAAGTGCAATTTCTAAGCGGTGGTCAAAAACAGCGAATTATGATTGCAAAAGCACTTGCAAAGAAACCAAAAGTATTGCTGCTTGACGAAGCTTTTAGCAATATCGATTTTGTTCAAAAAATTAGACTGAGACAAAATTTGTTTCAATTTTTAAAACAAGAAAATATTTCCTGCATTTCAGCCACACATGATAACGAAGAGGCGCTTTCTTATGCCGATAAAATTTTAATTCTCCAAGACGGACAAATTTCTACTCAAGGATCTCCTGAAGAAGTGTATTTTGGCGTAAAAACAAAGGAAGAAGCCGGTCTTTTTGGAATTTACAACGTAATTAGCAGTGAACTTTTTCCGCAACTGACAACGACAGATTTAATTAAATTTCCCCATCAGCTAAAGATTGCTGATAAAGAATCGGGACATTTTGCGGCAGCTATAAAAAAGAATTATTTTAAAGGAAGTCATTATTTGGTTCATGGGAACTATAAAGACCAAGATTTTTATTTTGAACATTCAAGTAAAATCAAACCCGGTTCACAACAGTGGCTGAAAATTGTATAAGCAGTAAATTATTTTTTAGATATTTATACTACGCTATTTTTTTGAGGTAGTTATTTTATGAAATCATTCATTAAAACTTATAAACAAAAGTCAAAAGATTTCGTCAGAAGCACGGATTTTTCCAAAGCATTCTTGATTGGAATAGCCCTTACTACACCTATTATTCTCGGTGTTTTGTTTGATTTTCTACAATATGGAATCGCAATCACAATGGGTGCAATGTTGGCATCACCAAGTGATACGAGTGGTAGTCTTTCCCATAAATTGACAGGCGTTTTCTTATCTATGGTCATTGCTGTGTTGATGAGCATTATCGGGAGTAATTTGATTTATTTTTCTGAATTGCAAGTTGTCGTCATTGGAATTTTAACTTTCAGCATCGCTTATCTTTCAGTTTACGGATTTCGTGCTTCCTTGGTAAGCTTTTCCGGATTGTTTGCATTGGTAATCAGTTTTTCTCCTGTTGCCGGAGATTTATTAACCGTTGAACGTGCCGTTTTAATAGCGACAGGAGGCGTATGGTATATGTTTTTGGTTTATGTGTGGCATTTGATTTTTCCAAAAATGCCTACTGAATATTATCTTTCCAAAACATTTGACCTTACTTCGGAATATTTAAAGATTCGCGGACAACTTGCTTCAAAATACAACGATCGTAACGAATTGTTCAAGAAATTGCTTGTAGTTCAAACTGAATTGACGGACACTCACGAAACCTTGCGTGAAATTTTAATTTCAACGCGAAAAGGTTCCGGTCAATCAGTTTATGAAGGCAAAAGATTACTGGTTTTTGCTTTGTTAATTGACATGCTTGAACTCGCTATGGCAAATCCGGTGAATTATTCAAAAACAGATACTTTTTTCGATAAAAATCCCAAGTATTTGGCTGATTTTCAGCAATTGCTTTTTGAGATGTCGCGAAGACTAAAAGAGATTTCCGACAATTTATCATCGCCCAAACGCTTGAGCAAACATTCACGCATATTTGAATTTCTCAAAGAAGTGCAGGAAGACGTAGATACTTATGAAGTTGAAAATGAGTTAAATTACGAATCTGCAACCATGCTTCGGAATTTGTATAAATATCAATCGGAACAAGCTTTAAAAATCGAAAAAATAGAATGGTTGATTTTAGGTACAAAATCAGAGGAAGTTCCTTTTATTAAATCAGCAGAAGCACAGAAATTCTTAACCAAAGAAAGTTACAATCACCGTGTACTTGTTGAGAATTTTAATTTTGCCTCACCAATTTTCCGACATTCATTGCGATTGGCAGTAATCACCATTATCGGATATTCAATTGGTGATTTCTTTGAAGTTCAAAATTCCTATTGGATTTTGCTGACCATCATCGTAATTATGCGCCCCGGCTATGGGTTGACCAAGCAACGATCCCAAGAACGAACCATCGGGACACTTTTAGGTGGCGCTATTGCAGTAATAGGCGTGTTGCTTATTCAAAATGTATGGATATATGCCATTCTTGCCGTCATTTCCTTGATAACTTCATTTACGATGATTCAACGAAACTTTAAAGCTGCTGCGGTTTTTGTTACTTTGAGTGTCGTATTTTCCTATGCTTTATTTACTACAGACATATTTTCGGTAATTCAATATCGCGTCATTGATACTGTAATCGGAACAAGTTTGGCAGTTATAGGAAATATACTTTTATGGCCGGCGTGGGAAATTCAAGGAATTCAAAAAACATTAAGTGAAACCATTGCGGCAAATAAAAATTATCTGAAAGCCATCATCACATTTTATCAGAAAAAAGGAGAACCGACTTCGGAATTAAAAGTTAGCAGAAAGAAAGCTTTTTTAGAAATGTCGAATTTGAGTTCCGCCTTCCAACGGATGACACAAGAACCAAAATCTCAACATGAAAATATGGAACGCGTCTATGAAATTGTTGTGCTGAATCACACTTTCTTGTCTTCATTAGCATCTCTGAGTACGTATATTTTAACCAATCCGACTACAGCAGCTTCCGATAATTTTAAAAAGGTTTCGGATGCTATAATTTCAAATTTACAAGTATCGGAGAACTTGTTAACCGGTAAAATAGAACTTTCAGAACGCTTAATGGATGCAGTGCATACACAAGAGGTTTTTAATGAAACCTACGGAATTCATTACGAAACTATAATCAAAGGAAATACCGATGTTATCGAGGAACGACAATTAATACGAGAACAGTTGAAATGGCTTTTGTCATTAAGTGAAAAAATCCCAAAGCTAATAATCAAATTACCGCAGCTGTAATTTCTCATTGCACATTGATAATTTTAATCTGCTGTTGGTTAAATGTGACAATATCTCCTGCTTGTTTGCCTTTTAATTCCATACCAATTGGAGAATTTAAAGCGATGCACAAAACTTCTTGATTATCAATTTTAACACCTCCGGTTGAAATACTCATAAAATAGATAAACTTATTTGTAGTGACGAGACTTCCAAGGCGGACGTAATTTGAAGTATCGTTAGAATCAATGCGACTTAACAACGCTTGTAGTTTCTCAATTTCCATAAGTTGTTTTCCGGTATTTTCCCGATCTATCTGAAGCATGGCACGATTGGTTTCGTGTTTGTCGCCGGCAGAATTTTTTGATTCTTCTATTAATGACTCTTCAATAATCTCAATGGTTTGTTTGATTTTAGAATACCTTTCCTCGATCTGTTTATTACAATGTTCCAGTAATTGTTCTTTTAATTTTACTATGTCCATAAACTGTATTTTAAAATAATACTCAATCGAAATTCAAGGTCTCCAGATTGTTCATCTGTCGTTGTATCCAATTGATTCTTCCAGAGATATAAGAGGTTGGAGGATGTGCTTTATACTTTCTCGGATTTGGTAAAATAGCAGCGATGGCGGCGGCATTTTGCTTGGATAAATTACTTGCGGATTTTTTAAACCAATATTCTGAAGCAGCTTGAGCACCAAAAATGCCATTTCCCATTTCAATACTGTTTAAATAGACTTCCAAAATCCGTTCTTTCGACCATAAATTTTCAATTAAAAACGTAAAATAAACTTCAAGCCCTTTTCGTAACCAACTACGTTGTGGCCATAAAAAGACATTTTTTGCAGTTTGTTGCGAAATGGTACTGGCGCCTCTTACATTTTTTCCGGATTTATTGTGTTCAATGGCTTTTTTAATTGCTTTTTTATCAAAACCGTTATGGATTAAAAAATTTTGATCTTCAGCTGCAACGACTGCCAATTGAAGATGTGGAGAAATAGATTCTAACGGAATCCATTCATGTTTTATAGTTAAATTTTTATCTTCAAAAGAACGAATCGCCATTAAAGGCGTATAAGGAACCGGAACAAATCGATAAAGAAGAACCCAAAATACGCTAAGGATTATAAAGAATAACACACACTTTAGGAAAAATCTAAAAATCCTTGCAATCATAAATTTTTATAGTAAACGCTGGACGTTTTATAGGTTTGATGAAAATACAATTAAACTTAAACAAAAAGCATCATTATTTCTCAAAAACAATTAAGAATAATGATGCTTTCTATGCATTAGTTTATGTCTGATTATTCCTCTTGCGGGAGCATTTTAAAATCGTCCATAAAGGCCGTTGTATAATTTCCGGCAAGATAATTTGGGTCATCCATCAATTGTCTGTGGAACGGGATGGTGGTTTTAATTCCTTCAATCACAAATTCATCCAGCGCACGTTTCATTTTATTGATAGCTTCTTCTCGCGTTTGAGCGGTTGTAATCAATTTGGCAATCATCGAATCGTAATTCGGAGGAATGGTATATCCCGCATAAACGTGGGTGTCCAACCGAATGCCGTGACCGCCGGGAGCGTGTAAAACGGTAATTTTACCCGGAGAAGGTCGGAAATTATTATAAGGATCTTCCGCATTGATTCTACATTCGATAGCGTGTAGTTGTGGAAAATAATCTTTCCCCGAAATGGGAATTCCGGCTGCTACCAAAATTTGTTCACGAATTAGGTCGTAATCTATAACTTGTTCTGTAATGGGATGTTCTACCTGAATTCTCGTGTTCATCTCCATAAAGTAGAAATTTCGATGTTTATCTACTAAAAACTCTATGGTTCCTGCGCCTTCATATTTAATATATTCAGCTGCTCTCACCGCTGCATCACCCATTTCTTTTCGAAGTTTTTTGGTCATAAACGGACTCGGAGTTTCTTCCGTAAGCTTTTGGTGTCTGCGCTGTATGGAACAGTCTCTTTCACTCAGATGACATGCTTTTCCGTTGCTGTCTCCGACAATCTGAATTTCAATATGCCGTGGCTCCTCAATGAGTTTTTCCATATACATACCGTCATTTCCAAATGCAGCTCCCGCTTCTTGTCGCGCACTTTCCCATGCTTTTTTGAGGTCTTTTTTATCCCAAACGGCACGCATTCCTTTTCCGCCTCCTCCGGCTGTTGCTTTTAGCATTACAGGGTAACCTATTTCATCGGCAATTTTTTCGGCTTCTTCATACGATGGAAGAATTCCCTCACTTCCGGGAATTGTCGGAACTCCTGCTGCTTTCATTGTGGCTTTGGCAGTGGCTTTGTCTCCCATTTTTTCAATCATTTCGGGAGAAGCGCCTATAAATTTAATTCCGTGTTCGGCACAAATTTTTGAAAACTTGGCATTTTCCGATAAAAATCCATAACCCGGATGAATGGCATCGGCATTGGTAATTTCTGCCGCCGCAATGATATTAGCCATTTTCAGGTAGCTCAAATTACTGGGAGGAGGACCTATACAAACGGCTTCATCTGCAAATCTTACGTGCAAACTTTCTTCATCGGCTGTCGAATAAACTGCAACAGTTTTTATGCCCATTTCACGACATGTTCGAATGACACGCAGGGCAATTTCTCCTCTATTGGCAATTAATATTTTTTTGAACATACTTTATAAAATTTCTGATAAGTAAAATCAGAATTTATAGTTATTAATTAGGATGGATCAACAAGAAACAACGGTTGGTCAAATTCTACAGGTGATGAATCATCGACTAAAACTTTGACGATTTTACCGGATACTTCGCTTTCAATTTCATTGAACAATTTCATTGCTTCAATAATACACAAAACATCACCGGGTTTAATGATATCACCAACCTCTACAAACACTGGCTTGTCAGGCGAAGGTTTTCTATAAAAAGTTCCAATAATTGGAGATTTTATGGTGATGTATTTTGGTTGTTCACTCTCTGCCTGAGCAGGTGCTTTTTCTTGGTTTGCCGGTGTTTCGGACGTTGGCATTTGCGGTGTTCCGGGAATAATTTGTTGTGCTTGTGAAGGTATATTCGGAACTTGTTGAATATAAGTCATATTTTTACCTTCGTCTGATGATCCGGTTTTAATGGTAATCTTCAGATCTTCAGTTTCCAGTTTAACCTCGCTTGCTCCGCTTTTAGCTACAAACTTGATTAAATTTTGAATGTCCTTTAAATTCATATTGCTAATTTTAGTCATGCGTTTAATAGTTATTTGTTAAGAATCCCCGTAGGCCCATTTAAGATAAACAGATCCCCAGGTAAAACCTCCTCCGAAGGATGCAAAAATCAAATTATCACCTTTTCGAAGTTGTTTTTCATAATCCACCAAACATAACGGCAAAGTTGCGGAGGTGGTATTTCCGTATTTGTGAATGTTAATCATTACTTTTTTATCATCCAGATTCATGCGTGATGCGGTGGCGTCAATAATTCTCTTATTCGCTTGATGCGGAACCAACCAATCGACATCTTGTTCAGAAAGATTGTTTCGCTTCATAATTTGTTCGCATGAATCTGCCATATTTGAAACAGCAAACTTAAAAACAGTTTTTCCTTCTTGAAACACAAAATGTTGTTTGTTGGCTACAGTTTCGTGAGATGCAGGAAGAATTGAACCTCCTGCTTCAATCTTCAAGAATTGTCTTCCGGCACCATCAGAGCGCAATAATTCATCTTGCAAGCCTAGTCCTTCGTGATTTGGCTCAAATAAAACTGCGCCGCCGCCATCACCAAAAATAATACATGTTGCACGATCTTCATAATCAATAATTGATGACATTTTATCGGCACCAATTAAAAGTACTTTTTTATATCTGCCTGATTCTATATATCGTGCAGCTGTTGACATTCCGTATAAAAAACTGGAACATGCAGCGCCTAAGTCATAAGCAAATGCATTGGTAGCTCCAATTTCAGTAGCGACATAAACTCCGGTTGAAGCTACAGGCATATCGGGAGTGGCGGTTGCCATGATGACCATATCAATCTCTTTGGGATCGATATTGTGTTTGGAAAGTAAATTTTCAGCTGCTTTGATGGCGAGATAAGAAGTTCCCTTTCCTTTACCTTTAAGAATCCTGCGTTCTTTTATTCCTGTTCTTGTAGTAATCCATTCATCATTGGTATCCACCATGGTTTCCAAGATTTTATTGGTAAGAACAAAGTCGGGAACATAACTGCCCAACGCAGTAATTGCAGCAGAAATATTTTTCATAAAACAGAATTAAAATTCTTATAATAGATTCAAATTTATCTCAAAAAGATTGAAATATCTAAAATATTCCAATTTTATGAGGTAAAAGAGCATAAAATAAATTAAATAAAAATAAATGCCTCCAAGATTTTAAGGAGGCATCTGTTTTATAGAGGGTTTTATACAGAATTATATTTCTTCTGTTTCAGTTGCATCGATAACTACTTGACCACGATAATACAGTTTTCCTTCGTGCCAATGCGCTCTATGGAAAAGATGTGTTTCACCTGTTGTTGGATCAACGGCCAAGGTTGGTGCTGTAGCTTTGTAGTGCGTTCTTCTTTTATCCCTTCTTGTCTTAGACGTTTTTCGTTTAGGATGTGCCATTACTTTAAATTATTAAATTAATTTTTTTAAATTGTCCCATCTGGGATCGATTTCATTTTCTTTAGATTCTTCTGTTTCTTGTTCAGCATTTAGACTCAATTCTTCGAGTTTGTCGAGAATATCACTTTTTAAGGTTCCGTCTTCCACTCCCGGATGAATGCGTTTCAAAGGAACTGCAAGAACTAAAGTTTCATATATAAATTGTTGGATATTAACGCTGTGACTTCCATGAGGCAGAATTAAAATATCTTCATTTTCATCATTGTATTCTTCCCCGAATTTTACAACAAATTCATAGTTGCCTTCAATGTAAAGGTCAAATAATTCATTGGTTAGGTCACACGGAACCTTTACAGTTCCATCAAACATTAGATTAAAATCCAATAATGTGCTTTTTTTCTCGAGGATTACCTCCAGATTTATTGCCGCATCATCAAATTCATCATAGTCAAAATGCTTAAAGAACGTATTGCCGATTTTAAAATTAAAGCGGTGTTCTCCTATCTTCAGTCCCACAAAAGGGATTGTAAATTCTATCAATTCCTTCATTTCCACACCCATTTTTTATTAACTCCCCCTCAAAATAAGGCGGGGGCAAAGATAAAATAATTTTATTAATTGTACTTGTTTTTAGAATCTCTTTTTTGAAGAACTGCGTTTTTGAGTTATTTCTAAGGGATTGGAGGTAAGAGTTTTGTACTCATTCCGATTCCTGTAAATCTTAATTGCTGCAAAAATGGCTTCGCGGAAGGAATCTTCCCGAGCGATATTCTTCCCGGCAATGTCAAATGCGGTTCCGTGATCAGGAGAAGTTCGGATGCGATTTAAACCGGCAGTGAAATTTACGCCTTTTCCAAAAGCAAGCGTCTTAAATGGAATCAATCCCTGATCGTGATAACAAGCAATTACTGCATCAAAGTTTTTATAATTGTCTGACCCAAAAAAACTATCCGCAGCGTATGGTCCGAAAACTAATTTTCCCGATTTTTTAATATCCGAAAGCACTGGTCTTAAAATGGTATTATCCTCATTCCCAATAACGCCGTTGTCTCCGGTATGCGGATTGATTCCCAAAACAGCAATTTTTGGCTTGGAAATTCCAAAGTCTTCAATTAATGTTTTGTGTATGGTATTTATTTTTTTAACGATATGGTCATTTGTCAGATGTTGAACAATTTCTTTGAGTGGAACGTGATCCGTGAGCAATCCGACACGGAGTTCTTCAGAAATCATCAGCATCAAACTTTCCCCTCCCAATTCTTTGGCCAAATAATCTGTATGTCCCGGAAAATTAAAATTTTCCGATTGAATATTTGTCTTATTTATTGGGGCTGTTACTAAAACATCTATTTTATTGTTTTTTAATTCTCTAACTGCTGATTCTAAAGATTTTAGAGCATACTCTCCGCCGGTATTATTTTCTTCTCCAAATTTAATTTCTATAGGTTCTTTCCAGACATTTAAGACGTTTACTTTATTGGCAACGACCTCATTTATATTATCGATGCCGTGAAAATTTATATCTGATTTTAAATGTTTTTTATAAAAAGAAATTAAACGAACGGAACCAAAAATAATCGGCGTGCAAAAATCCAACATTCTGGAATCTTCAAAAGTTTTTAAAATAATTTCGCCTCCAATGCCATTGACATCCCCGATACTTATTCCAATTGTAATTTTCTCCTGTTCCTTCATAAATACTGCACGTTAGAATTGTTATTTTTGTAATTACAAATGTAAAGAAAACAATAATGTTTACAGGAATTATTGAAGAAATCGGGAGAATAAAGCATATAGAAAAAGAAGGTTCAAATATTCATTTTACAGTAGCTGCTGATTTTACCAAGGAGTTGAAAATTGACCAAAGCGTCTGCCATAATGGTGCTTGTCTGACAGTAGTTGAAATTTTCGAGGATTCTTATCGAGTAACTGCTATTGAGGAGACACTTCAAAAAACGAATCTTTCTGACCTTTCCAAAGATTCAGTTGTCAACTTGGAGCGTGCCATGAAATTAGGTGATCGCTTGGACGGACATATTGTTCAGGGACATGTGGACGGAACGGCCGTATGCACTAAAATTGAGGATGAAAACGGAAGTACGCTTTTTTATTTTGAGCATTCTCATCCGGAATTTAATACGGTAGAAAAAGGTTCTGTTACTGTTGATGGTGTAAGTTTAACAGTCGTAGATTCGAGGAAAGGTACATTTAGTGTGGCGATTATTCCTTATACACTTAAACATACTAATTTTCATACTTTTAAAGTAGGAAGTCGTGTAAATATTGAGTTTGATGTAATTGGAAAATATGTTCAGAATTTGGTAAAACCTTATTTGTAAATTTTATCAGGTATTGTAGGATTATCGAATAAAACTATAAATAAAAAAACCGCAAACATTTAAATTATGAGTGTTTGCGGTTTTGTTTTGTGGAGAATATCGGAGTCGAACCGATGACCTCTTGCATGCCATGCAAGCGCTCTAGCCAGCTGAGCTAATCCCCCAATGGACGGCAAAAATAAGAATTTTTTTTAACTGTCATAGTGTTTTAATAAATTCAATTGCTTTTGTCATTGCTATTTTCAAATCTTCGGGAAGAGCATCTTTTTCCCACGGATGTTGTGCTCCAAAGACGTGGTCCGCATTATCTATAAGAAATAATTCAGCTTCCGGATTTTGATTTTTTAAAGCAAATGCCTCTTCTTTAATTACAGAAGTATCTCCGATGCCGTGAATAATGAGCAAAGGTTGTTTAAGAGAAGCAACAGCGTTTCTAATTGTCAAGCGTTTTTCGTTGGAAATAAAATCTTCATAAAACTGGAAATAATGAGGCAGTTGTTGTTTTGTTCTCGTATTTTCTACATAGGTGATTCCTGTTTTTTTCCACTTCTCAAAAGCTTCGGTATTTTCTTGAAATCTAATTTTAAAATCCGAAACCGAAGCCAAGGTTATAACCTTATCTATTTGCGAATCCTCTGCAGCTTTTATGAGTGCTATTCCGCCACCGCGACTGTGTCCCATCAGAATTGTATTTCGAGATTTTACCGGAGATTCTTCAGCGTTTATAAATGCTAAAACTGCATCTAAATCTTCCAACTCGAGTGAATAATTATTATTCCCAAAAGCTTCTAAATCTGTAATATTTTCCGGGTCATCTATGGTTGTTCCATTGTGGCTGAAATTAAATTTTAGAAATGCGAGGTTTTTATTCGCAAATTGTTTTGCCATCAGTTCCCATGCTCCCCAATCTTTAAAGCCTTTATATCCGTGCATAAAGATGACAAGATGATGGGGATTTGAAATATCCGGCAAGTATAAATCATATAGAATCGGTTTTTTATCAGGTCTGTGAATGATTTTATTTTTATAGATTTTCATTAGGAGATTATTTTAATTAGAAACGCCCCCGAATTAACGGAGGCGTTCTTCTTAATTATGGGAACATTTAACAAATATTATTTCTTTAAAGAAATTTCTACACGTCTGTTTTCTTGTCTTCCTGCTGCAGTATTATTTGTAGCAATTGGACGATCAGGACCGTATCCTTCAGAGGTTAATCTGTCAGCCTCCATTCCGATAGTAACAAGATAGTCTTTTACAGCTGCAGCTCTTTCTTTAGAAAGTCTTGAGTTAACTTCTGCACTTCCTGTATTATCAGTATGACCTTCAATTTCGAATCTGGCATTCGGATATTCTTTCATAACATCAGCGATGTCTTGAAGAACTGCGTATGATTCTTGGCGGATAGTTGATTTTCCAAGGTCAAATAAGATTGTTTTAGAATATTCATTCAACCTTTTAATAACTTCAACTGATACTTCAGGGCATCCGTTGTTAGCTACAGTTCCAGCAACGTCAGGACATTGGTCTAAATGATCCGGCACACCGTCACCATCTCTATCCGGCCAAGGACAACCGTTATTTTCTTTTGGGCCTGCTTCATTTGGACAGTTGTCTAAATGATCTGGAACTCCGTCACCGTCAGTATCAGGACATCCATTAAATTCAGCCAATCCGGCAACAGTAGGACATTCATCTAAATGATCTGGAACTCCGTCACCATCTGTATCGGGACACCCGTTAAACTCTGGAAGACCGGCAACAGTAGGGCAGTCATCTAAATGATCAGGAATGCCATCACCATCTGAGTCAGGACATCCGTTGAATTCTGCCAATCCCGGAGTTTCAGGACATTCATCATCTTTATCAGGAATGCCGTCGCCATCAGCATCTTTCATTCCAAATTGGAAAACGAGTCCTGCGGAATGTTGGAAATGGCTGATGCCGTACTCTTCTTCGAAAGCATGTTTGTATGTTGATTGCAAGTTTAATCCAAGATTGTCTGTAAACCAGAATTTAAGACCGAAAAGTACATTTGCGGTACCAAATCCGATGTCATCAACCCACGTATAACCACCTCCAACACCAAGGTTTGGATCTAGCCAACCCATGTTTAGAAGTTCTTTGAAGCTATACTTTACTTCTCCGTCTAATGAATAGTATGAAAGGTCATTTACATCATAGTCTCCATATTTGCTCAATCTGTTAATTGAACCACCGGCAGAGAATATAATTTCATTTCCTAAATAACGGCTAACCATTATTCGTGATACGGAGGGAAGAATATTCCAGTGATCGTTGACATTGAAAAAATCATGAAAAAAATCTCCTCTCATTTCCGGAGCAATACGACCGGCTTCGTTGGTTCCTACAGGATATACATCAACTGCATTCACACCAATTTCAACTGCCCATCGATTGTTTTTGTCTTGTGCATTTGCTGCGCTAAATCCAAAAAGGAAAACAGCAGCAATCAAAAATTTGTTAAGATGTTTCATATTCGATTGTTAATTTATAAGTGTTACAGTGGACAAAAGTAAGTTGTTAATATATATAAAACAAAGGTATATCTAATAAAATTTTCCTAATGTACTATAGATATCATCGCAAATTGAGAATTAACTGTTAATTATTCCTAATTTTCTTCCAACTTTTATAAATGCGTTAACAGCTTTGTCAATATGTTCTTGGGTATGAGCTGCCGATAAATTGACTCTAATGCGCGCTTGATTTTTAGGTACGACAGGAAAGAAAAATCCGATTACGTAGATACCTTCTTCCAATAACATATCCGCCATTTGTTGAGATAACTTTGCGTCGTACAGCATAATAGGTACGATAGCAGAGTCGCCGTCTATAATATCGAAACCGGCTTCTTTTATTTTTGATTTAAAGTATTGCGTATTTTCTTTTAATCTTTGCTGGAAGCTTTTATCATTCTCCAATATGTCGAATACTTTTAACGAAGCGCCCACGATAACTGGAGTGAGGGAATTTGAGAATAAATAAGGACGCGAACGCTGACGTAGCATTTCGATAATTTCTTTTTTACCCGTGGTATATCCTCCCATAGCGCCTCCGAGTGCTTTTCCAAGCGTTCCGGTTACAATGTCCACACGATTTAAAACGCTTTTTTCTTCAACAGCTCCGATTCCGTTGGCTCCCATAAATCCTGTGGCATGGCATTCATCGACCATAACCATTGCATCGTATTTGTCGGCTAAATCACAAATTTTGTCCAGTGGTGCAACTAATCCATCCATTGAGAAAACACCATCGGTAACAATTAATTTAAACCGAGCTCCGTTTTCATCGGCGGTTTGAAGTTGTTTTTCCAAATCTTCCATATTGTTATTTTCATAACGATAGCGAGCTGCCTTACACAATCGAACGCCGTCAATAATCGAAGCATGATTTAACGAATCTGAAATGATGGCATCTTCTGCTGTAAGGAGCGGTTCAAAAACTCCGGCATTTGCATCAAAACATGCGGCATAGAGAATGGTGTCCTCAGTTCCGTAAAATTCAGCGATTCGTGCTTCCAATGCTTTGTGAATGTCTTGTGTTCCACAAATAAACCGGACGGATGACATTCCAAATCCGTGACTGTCTAAGGTATCTTTTGCTGCTTGAACAACTTCCGGATGTGATGAAAGCCCGAGGTAATTGTTTGAGCACATATTAATAACTTCCTGACCAGTCGATATTTTTATTACCGCATCTTGCGGTGTCGTTATGATGCGCTCAACTTTGAAGAGACCACTATCTTTGATTTCTTCAAGTTCATTCTGTAAATGTTCTTTGATTTTTTTTCCGTACATGATATTTATTTTTTATCAAAAATACGGTTTATTCATGATATTGAATATAGCAAAGGGAGGGTTATAACTCTTTCATTGCAGAAACCGGCGCCCATCCGTCATTTCCATCGGCAAGTTTAATCCGATACCAATCTCTGTCACGATTAGTAATCTGAACTTTTGTGCCTTCGTGTAACAAAAAAGCCGTAGAACTTCCCATTCTCGGTTCGGATTTGATTTCTATTCTATCTGATAAAATAATAGCAGTCTGCTGGTTTAATTCTTTCGAGTGTGATGTGAAGGCCAAAGAAAGTGTGACAATACAGAATAAAAGCGAAATAATTGCTCCTGCAAATAAAAGTCGTTTTTTGGTTTCTGAGAGCGCAAAATAATACGCGAGGAAAAGGCTCGTAAAAAGCAAACTCAGAATTACGCTTAGCGTTGCCCAACCGTCAATTGTGAATAATCCGATTAAGCCGTCATACCATTTTTTAAATACAGATTTAGGAAGCGGTTCAATCACATCGATTCGTGCATTTTCAGCAAAGGATAAGTTGTTTTTAATATCTGAATCTCCAGGTTTTAATTGAAGTGCTTTTTCATAATAATAGATACTTAAACCAATATTGTTTAACTTGTAATAGGCATTTCCTAAATTATAATAAAGGTTCGCAGAGACTTCTTCGTTATTGACGATTCTTTCCCAACTGTCAATAGCTTCTTGATAGGATTCGTTTTTATAAAACTCTTTGCCGCGTTCAAAAAGTTCGGAGTTTTGAGTAAATCCCGAAACAAAGCACAATAAAAAAATAAAATATACGAACTGTTTCATCTTGATTTAATTCATTTGTTTATCAATTTCCGACAGGACGTTGACTGCTTTTTCATAATCAGCATTTACAGATTTCTGAGATGTAGAGGCATATCTTGCAAATTCACAACTTTCTAAAAGTTCGATAAACTCCGAAACCGTTTCTACAGACACATTTTTTTCAACCAATAAAGCAGAAATCCTGCTTTTTTCCATTTCGGAAGTTTCCAAATTCAATTTTCCTTTCAGAAAGTTATGGAGTGCACGTTCTAAAGCTTCGTAAAAAACATCTAAATTGGTGCTGTTTTTCTTAGCTTCAGAAAGGTATTTCTTTGCCAATCGATTGGCTTTTCGGAGTCGGTTGCCTTCTACATCCGAAAGTCTTTGGTTTCTTTTTCTGCTTGCTAAGATAATTACAGGAATTAATAACACAGGTCCAATCATCGTTGACCAAAACAAAGCAGATTTGAAAAATGACTTTTTGTTTATCGGTTTTAATTCAGCATCGAGTTTGATGTATTTAAAATTATCTTCAGATAAAACAACTTGCTGTCCGGAACCTGAAGGAGGTAAAGGAGTGTTTGCCGCCACGGGACTGCCTTCCACATCAATGGTTATTCGTTCTGAAGTAAGGGTTTGATACCGTTCGGTTTTGGGATTAAAATAAGAAAATTGAATCGGCTGAACCGGATAGGTTCCCGGAGCCTGTGGAACAAGGGTATAAGAATTGGTGATACTCCCTCTCATTCCTTGAGCATTCGTCTGAATATCTTCTCGGTGTTCCGGTTCGTAAATTTCAATGGCGCTTGGAAGTTTTATGGAAGGAAGGGAAAAAAGTTTTAGATTCCCGTTACCGCTTACTTTTAAATTCAATTGTAATGATTCATTGGTATTTAATGTTGTTTTGTTTGTACTTATTTCAAAGTCAAAATTTCCTACTGCACCGCTAAAGTCGTCCGGTCTTCCTTCAAGAGGCAAAGGTTTTACGTCAATGATTCTTTTACCTGCCGAAATGGTTTTGTTTACGCGTTCCATAATCCGTCTTCCAAAAAAATCTCGCCGATTTCCTTGAACATCAATAGGAACATCCAATGTTAAAGGTGAGATTTCTAATTTTCCTGTTTTTTGAGGATAGAGAACAGTCGTGCGGAGAATTACATAGCGATAATCTCTTCCCTGATATTTTCCCTGCCTCACCTGAAAATTCCGATTGTCGATATTCTGACTCCAAAAATCAGAATATTTGGGAGAATCTATTTCCCTCCATTGGCTTGTTATACTTACGTCGTTCGATACGTACAGTTTATAGGTAACGGTAATGGCCTCATTTAAGTAAGGATTGGTATTGGAAATTTCCGCAACCAAATGAACATTTTCACTGGCAATATAATCGCTGTTGTTTCCGTCAGTAGGAGCATCAACAGCCTCAGTTATCGTAACTTCAATTGGAGATGTTTTATAGATTTCCCCGTCGATTTCGACAGTCGCCTGACCGATGGTAATTTTACCGCGTTTTTGAGGCGCAAGAAAATAACTGTAAGTTTTTGAAAAGCTCCTTTTGCCGTTAACCCAAGTGTTGCTGATGGATTGGTTGGGACCTCCGATGACTCGAAAATCGGTAAATTCCGGAGCTCGGAAATTATCTCCGTCTTCATTCATTTCAAAATCAACACGCAAACGCTCGTTGATGCCCAAACGCTCTTTGCTTACTTTGGCTTCAAAGCGCACTTGTGCCGTGCTGCTTATCGCTGCGCCCAGTGTTAAGAATAAAATCAGAAAATACTTCTTCATCTTCATAACTTACCAATTTTTATCGGATCTAATCGGTGTTCCTTGTTTTCTTTCAGCATTTATTTTATCCTGTACTTGTCTTTCTTCATTATTCATCGCATCCAGCAGACTTTGAATCTGTTGTGGTGAAAGCTGTCCGGGAACAGGCTGTTGTTGTTCATCGTCTTCTTCGCTTTCTCCTTCTTCCGGTTGCGAGTTGCTACTGTCATCTTCATCGCTTTCTTCTTGCTTATTATCTTCAGATTCAGAGCCTTCCTCATTATCTTCATTTTCGTTTTCAGAATCATTGCTTTGATCTTGATTCTGCTCCTGTTCCTGATTTTCGTCTTGCTCTTGATTTTCATCATCCTCATCATCGGATTCAGGAGGCGGATTTTTATCTAACAAATCTTTTGCCAACGCCAAATTGTACCGCGTTTCATCATCTGTCGGATTGTTTCGCAGTGCGTCTTTGTATGCTTCCACAGCTTCAGCATACATTTTTTTATTCATAAATACATTTCCCAAATTGTGAAATGCTTTGTGTTTTTCGTCTTTGGAATCCGCTGTAGCCGCCGCTTGTCTAAAACGCAATAAAGCTTCATCGTTTTTATTCCGGTTGTAATATACCGTTCCGAGATTGTAACGGGCAATTTGGTTTTTTTCGTCTAAAGAAATTGCCTTTCTATAATTTGCTTCCGCTTGATTGAATTTCTGATTTTCCAAAGCTTTATGAGCTTCTTGAGTTAGTCTTTGTGATTTCTTTTGGGTTGATTGTGAAAATACTTGAACAGAAAAAAACATAAAAAGAATCAAAAGAATAAAATTAGATTCTTTCAAACGAAATACTTTATGTAAACTCATAAACATCAATTTGTCAATTGTTTTTTCGTTTTCTTCTTCTTTCATTAAACAAATTCAACCGTTCAATCCAGGCAGTTTTTCGTTCTAAAAGGAACACATCAATTACTAACAAAAACAATGCCCCACCCAAAAACCACTGAAACTGATCCTGAAAATCGGTAAATTCAAGTGTTTCAAATTCTTCTTTATCCATTCCACCTAAAATGGCTCTGACGCGTTCAACAACTGCTTGCGTATTTGCTCCGTCCAGATATTCACCATTTGTAATATCAGCGATTTGCTTTAAAGTTTCTTCACCCAATCTGCTTATAACTTGTTCGTTATTTCTGTCTCGAAGATAATGCTGAAGAATCCCATTTTGCCGAATTGGAATGGGTCCACCTTCACGTGTTCCAACACCGATGGGATATATCCTGATTCCTTCGGAGGCAGCTTCTCTTGCTATTTCTGAAATATTTCCTTCGTGATCTTCTCCGTCAGAAACTAAAAATAATACCTTGTTTTTTTGCTCGGTATCATTAAAATATGATTTAGATAATCTGATGGCTTCCACAATAGCAGTTCCTTCTGATGAAACCATGTCAGTATTCATTCCGGAAAGAAAAAGTCTGACTGCCGAAAAGTCGGTGGTTATGGGAACTTGCGGAAATGCACTTCCGGCATATCCGATGATTCCTACACGATCACCGGTCAGGTTATTGATTATTTGGGTAATGATTTGTTTGGATTTATCCAATCGGTTGGGAGCAATGTCTTCTGCCAACATACTTTTAGAAACATCGAGCGCAAAAACAATATCCACCCCTTCGCGTTTTACGGTTTCGAGTTTGGTACCTACTTTCGGATTTGCCAAAGCAATGCTCAAAAAAGCAAGCACTAAACAGAATACCACAGTTTTAAGAGCAGGTTTGAAAGTTGAGTGATTCGGACTTAAAGTGTTTAAAAAGGTTTTGTCGATAAATCGCTTTTGAACATTCTTTTTCCACAACCATATCAACAGCGATAAACATATCACTACCGGAATGGTTAGCAGTAAATAAAAATAAAAAGGTTGTTCAAATTGATACATAACTTTTAAATAAATCCTCTAAATAAAACAATTCGCATTAAAAATTCAAGCGCGAGAAGTCCAAAACCAAACAAAGCCCACGGTCTGAATTTTTCTTCGTAATGTGTATATCTGAATTCTTCGATTTCTGTTGTTTCCAACTGGTCTATTTCATCATAAATTTCATCCAATTCACGATTGTCTGTCGCTCTAAAATAAATGCCGCCTGTTTTATTGGCAATATCTTTCATCAATTCTTCATTGATTTCTACCGGAACATTGCCATATTGAAAACTACCGTCCGGACGTATGCCAATAGGAGAAAGCGCCATTCCTTTGGTTCCGATTCCGATGGTATAAACCTTAATTCCGAATTCTACCGCAAGTTCACTGGCAATTTTTGGGTCAATTACACCGGTATTGTTATCACCGTCTGTCAGTAAAATAATTACTTTGCTAACGGCTTCACTGTCTTTTAAACGGTTTACAGCAGTTGCCAAACCCGAGCCGATGGCTGTTCCTCCTTCTATAACTGTATTGTATTGAACTTCTTTTAATGATTTCAATAATAATTCTTTATCTGTTGTAAGCGGTGTTCGCGTATAACTTTCTCCGGCATATTCTACCAATCCGATACGGTCATTGGGACGGTTTTGGATAAATTGTGCAGCAGTTGCTTTTAAAGCTTCAAGTCGATTTGGTTTTAAATCACGGGCAAGCATACTTGCTGAAAGATCCATCGCCATGATGATGTCTATTCCGCTTGTTGTGTTTGTTCGTGTGGATTCATCCACCAATCTCGGGCGTGCTAAAGCCACAATCAATGCGGACAAAGCCAACAGACGAATCGCAAATAGAATCGGACGCAATTTTCCCAACCAGTTTTTTTGAGTTTTAAATCCTTGAACGGTCGATATTTTAAACGAAGCAGTCTGATTGTTGCGCTGCCACCAATACCAAGCAATCAACAAAGGCAGCAACAGAAACAGCCAAAAGAACTCCGGATTTACATATTGAAAATTACCTTCCATAGGATTGAATAATTTCTAACTCCAATGATTGGAAAATTCGATTTTTGACTTCTTCTGCAATGTCGTTGTCATCTTGATAAACGACCAATACTTTTTGCAATCCGTTTTGCTGGGCAAATAAGACCAATTCATAATAACTGCTTTCTTTTAAAACACGATTGGGGCTGACCATATAATTAAACTCTCCAAAAGCGCGAACTCCGGTAATGCCTTTGTCAGTTTCAAATCCGTCGCGTTTTACAATCATATTTTTTGCGCCTTTTACTTCCAATTGTGTAAGCGCAAATTCTAAAGCTTGGGATAAGTCAGCAGATTCGTTTTGATTTAATTTAACAGTAGAAACTTCAATGTATAACGGAGCTTTCATTGTTCCGAAGACAAAAACATCCATAGAAGCATTTTCTTCTGAATCGATACGCAATAAAACATCTGGAGTTTCAACAATAACCGCAGGATTTCCGTATTCGCTTTTTACCCAAGTTTGAGAAGCGTATTCTTTCATAGGATTACCCAAAACTGCTGTTTTCAAATTGTCAAATCCGCTTATGGTTCCGTAAAGAAGTACTCCTAAAATGAGAATGCCGGCAACCGTACTGATTCCGTAAATCCATTTTCTCTGCCGTTTTTTACGTTCGAGTTTTTCGATGTATTCCTGATTTAATTTCAAGTCATCTTCTTGAGGTTCGGGAATAATTTCTTTGGTTTCGTTTATAATCTCTTCAATGGTTTTCCGGTCGGTTTGTGCTTGACTGTTTTCTTGGTTCATGCGTGCAAACTTTACGAGATCTGCACGTTTGAATATCTGGTCTAATTTAAGAATGGTTTCTTGACTGAAATCAAAATTCCCGGCTTGTTTGTGCATTAACAAACGCTGGATTAGCTCATCACTCGTACTTTCAAGTGCCGTATCGTCAATTTCGCGATCCAAATAACGCTTGACGATTTCTGTCAGTGCGCTGTAATATTCTTTGTTTTTATCTTGCAATAAAAGTTTGGAATGGTCTAATTGCTTTAAAGATTCGATGGCTTCTTCATAAGGAGGAAGCAATTTTTCTGCTTTCTCTTTTTGTTTGCGACGAAGTATTGCCAAAAGAATCAAGCCGATAATTACCAAAGGCAAAACCCACCAAAGTATTTTTACAAAATCAATTCCGGGCGATTTTACTCCGACGGCAGGCTTGATGTCGAACATTTTTTGTTTGAGCGTATCTACTTCCACATTTCGTACGACAACCGGAATGGAATCTGTAAAAAAGGAATTGTTGTTGATGACAATTCGCTGTTCAGGGATGACAAAGCTTCCACTGTCAAATTGAGTCAGACCGTACTTTTTAATCAAACGATATTTTGAATCTGAATAAGTCGTGTCCGCTTTATATGATTCGATGATTTCTAAAGGTAAAAAAACTTGATTGTCAGGAAATAACACAAAATCAGAGGTGTCGGTTTCTACTTCAAATGTGTAGATAATTTCTTCGCCAATTTTTATTTCATTTCTGTCAATAGAAGATTCGACGGTTTGAGCTTGGCTGATATGTATAAAAAACAAACTTACCAATGTGCATAAAAACACTTGGAATTTATGGATTTGGAAAAAATTATATTCAAGTTTGTAATTCATGTATTCTTAACGTCTTTGAAAATAACCTAAAAGTTTTTTTACGTAACTTTCTTCAACACTGCAACTGATAGTTCCTGCACCGGTTTTTGAAAAAGCATCAAGGAAATAATCTTCGCGTTCGCGATGAAATTTATAATAATTATTTCGAACGGCTCGCGAAGCTGTATTGACAAAAATTTTCTCACCGCTTTCCTGATCTTCCATTTGGACCATTCCTAAGTTGGGGATGTTTTTTTCTGCTTCATCATAAACCCGAATTCCGGTCAGATCGTGTTTTTTTGCCGCAATTTTTAAAGTGTTGCGATACGCATCGTCTATAAAATCTGATAGCACAAACACAATGGCTTTTTTCTTTAATACGTTACTCAAAAATTTAAGAGCTTCCGAAATGTTCGTCTGATTGCTTTTTGGCTGAAATTCCAACAATTCGCGGATGATGCGCAATACGTGGGATTTTCCTTTTTTGGGAGGAATAAACAATTCGATTTCATCCGAAAAGAGAATCAATCCTGTTTTATCATTGTTTTGCATTGCTGAAAAAGCCAAAGTAGCAGCAATTTCTGTAATGATTTCATTTTTAAATTGATTTTTAGTTCCAAAAAACTCCGATCCGCTAATGTCAACCATCAACATCAATGTCAGTTCCCGTTCTTCTTCAAAAACTTTTACATAAGGCTCGTTATATCGTGCCGTTACATTCCAATCGATATTACGGACATCATCGCCAAATTGATATTGACGAACCTCGCTGAACATCATCCCGCGACCTTTGAAGGCACTGTGATATTCGCCTCCAAAAACATTGTCGCTCAGTCGGCGTGTTTTTATCTCAATTTTCCGTACTTTTTTTAAAAGCTCTTTTGTATCCACTTCAAAAAACAATTTGTCAAAGAAATCCTCATGAGGATAGCCATTTACGGAACCTCGATAACGTTTACAATGCGGCTTACAAGCTCTTCGGAAGTAATGTTTTCGGCTTCGGCTTCATAGGAAATTCCGATTCTGTGTCGCAATACATCGTGAACAACTGCACGAACATCTTCTGGGATGACATACCCTCTGCGGCGGATGAAAGCGTAACATTTGGCGGCAGTTGCCAAACTGATAGAACCCCGTGGCGAAGCTCCGTAAGCGATATAAGGTTTTAGTTCATCCAGGTTATAATTTTCAGGCGTTCGCGTGGCAAAAATGATGTCTAAAATGTATTTTTCTATCTTTTCATCCATATAAATTTCCCGGACAGCAGTTTGCGCACGATTTATCTGTTCCAAAGATGCCACCTGATTAACTTTTTCAAAACCGCCTTTTAAATTTTGACGAATGATAAGTTGCTCCTCGGCAAGTTGTGGATATTTGATAACGGTTTTCAACATAAAACGATCCACTTGTGCTTCCGGCAACGGATAGGTTCCTTCTTGTTCGATAGGGTTCTGCGTGGCCATTACCAAAAATGGTTGGTCTAATTTAAAAGTAGTTTCGCCAATGGTAACTTGTTTTTCCTGCATCGCTTCTAGCAAAGCGGATTGAACTTTTGCCGGTGCGCGGTTAATCTCATCGGCGAGTACAAAATTGGCGAAAATCGGTCCTTTTTTAATGCTGAAGTCATTGACCTTCATGTTGTAAATAAGTGTTCCGATAACATCAGCCGGCAGTAAATCCGGAGTAAACTGAATGCGGCTAAACGAACCGTGAACTGCTTGTGCCAATGTGTTTATGGCAAGGGTTTTTGCCAAGCCGGGAACTCCTTCCAACAAAATATGACCCTGACCTAACAAGCCGATAATCAGGCGTTCAATCATCTGTCTTTGCCCGACAATCACTTTGTTCATTTCCATTGAAAGCACATCAATAAATGCACTTTCTCTTTCCATTTTATCATTTAATGCTGCAATATCGAGTGTAGTGTTAGAAATATCCATAAAAGTCGTTTTTTCGATATAAAGTAGGTTTTTCATCAAAGACTGTGCAAAATGAAAATTTATTAAGCAATTCCTTGTTAATAATAGGTTAAAAATTAGCGGTGTCAACCTTAAGACTTAAAGCCGTTTCACTATGAGACGTAGGACATTAAACTCTTTTTGCAACTTGATGAAAATCAATTGAACTCAATTAAAAATCTAATTATATAACAGAAATTAAAGAACAATTAAATCAGTAATCATTTA
>CAZWVT010000001.1:57950-69709 GCA_964636665.1 uncultured Flavobacteriaceae bacterium | reverse complement strand
TAAAAATCTAATTATATAACAGAAATTAAAGAACAATTAAATCAGTAATCATTTACCAGGTTTGATTTTACGTCCTAAATGTGAATTTCTGTGCTTTCTCTAAATTCTTTTTTTTATCTTGCTCATTCCTAACCACAATCAAAAACACATGAAATCAACTTACTTAATCCTGTGTTGCTTAATTTCTGCAGTAGCAACAGCGCAACAACCGTCAAAATTTGAAGGAGCTTATAAATTTGTCGAAGATGAAACCCACGGATTGTGGCTTTTTAATGACGGTTATGCTTCTCAAACTTTTTACAAAGAAGACGAATATTTGAGAGTTTCCGGTGGCACTTATGAATTGAATCATAAAACGCTGGAAATTCATACGCTTTTCAATGATAATGATTCAGATAGAGTGGGAAAAACCGAAAAGCAGCTGTTGAGATTTGAAGGAGAAAATTTCATAGATTCCCAAGGAAGAATTTGGATTAAGCAACCTGAGATTGATAATGATTTGGTTGGAGCTTGGAGAATTAAAGGAAGATTGAATGATGGAAAATTTACTGAAATTAACCATACCGGCGGACGTATGACTTTAAAAATGTTAACTGACGGATATTTTCAATGGATTGCTTTTGATTCTGCTAAAAAAACTTTTTCAGGCACAGGAGGAGGAGCTTATACTTTTGAAGATGGAATTTACGAAGAATCAATCATGTTTTTCTCTCGTGACAATTCTCGCGTGGGAGCGACCTTGCGATTTAACGGGAAAGTCAAAAATAAACAGTGGGAACATACCGGAAAAACTTCTGTGGGAAAACCTTTACATGAGGTTTGGATTAAAGCAAAAAAATAAGCTATTGGCTTGAAAATGAGTTATAATCTCCTGTCAGAATACTTTAGGAACCTATTTCTTAACAATTACGTAACATTTAAAATGGGAATTGAGTCCATTTTTGCCACATAAATAAAAACGGTTATGGAAAACGTCTATTTATTGATGATTATCGCATTGGTTATTTTGGCAATTGCAGATTTGGTTGTCGGAGTAAGCAATGATGCGGTAAACTTTCTGAATTCTGCCATTGGTTCAAAAGCCATTCCTTTTAAAGGGATATTGATTATTGCCAGTTTAGGCGTTTTTATCGGTGCCGGTTTTTCAAGCGGAATGATGGAGGTAGCTCGAAGCGGTATTTTTAATCCGGCGGCATTTACTTTTGATGAAGTCATGATTATCTTTATGGCGGTGATGCTTACCGACATTTTATTGTTAGACTTTTTTAATACTATTGGACTTCCTACTTCGACAACTGTTTCCATTGTTTTTGAATTGTTGGGAGCAGCTGTAATTATCGGACTAATAAAAATAGGCAGTTCCGATACAGAGACTTTTTCACAAATTACCAATTATATCAATGCCAGTAATGTTCCTCGAATTATTTCTGGAATCGGACTTTCGGTAGTAATCGCTTTTACGTGCGGTTCAGTCATACAATATATTACACGATTGCTCTTTACATTTCAATCTGAAAGGAAAATGAAATATTTTGGAGCTTTGTTCGGAGGAGTTTCTCTGACGGCAATTACTTATTTTATTTTTATAAAAGGACTTAAAGACACTCCTTTTTACGTATACTTAGAACCCTATCTTCAAGGAAGCCACTGGGGATTAATCGGTGTGAGTTTTATAATTTGGACTGTTTTCTCCCAATTGTTTATCAGTATTTTCAAAAAAGACGTTCTGATAATCGTTATCGGTGTCGGAACTTTTGGTCTTGCATTGGCTTTTGCAGGAAATGATTTGGTCAACTTTTTAGGTGTTCCTGTTGCAGCTTATCACAGTTATATCGATTGGAGCGCATCGGGGGCAGCACCGACAGAATACATGATGGACGGACTCTTGGAAAAAGTACCTACAGAACCGGGAATTTTATTTGTTGCAGGAATCATTATGGTTTTAACCTTGTGGTTTTCAAAAAAGGCAAGAACCGTAACCGAAACTGAAATCAATCTTTCTCGACAAGATGAAGCACAAGAAAAGTTCGAACCTAACTTATTGTCTCGGATCATTGTTCGCGGGAGTACGCAAACAGTTGCTTTAGTAGAATCTATAGTGCCTAAATCTTTTTTGGAAAAAATCAGTAAACGATTTGAAAAACCTGTTGTAGCCATAACAGGAAATAAAACAGTTGAGTTGCCTGCGTTTGATAATATTCGCGCATCGATTAATCTGACTGTTGCCGGAATTCTTATTGCCACTGCCACAACAATGCAACTTCCGTTATCTACCACGTATGTAACTTTTATGGTGGCAATGGGTACTTCACTTGCAGACAGAGCGTGGGGAAGAGAAAGCGCCGTATATCGCGTAGCCGGAGTTTTAAAGGTAATTGGCGGATGGTTTTTTACGGCATTCATAGCATTTACCGCTGCCGGAACTATGGCTTATCTTATTTATATCGGCGGACCGACGATGATTGCCGTGTTGCTTCTCGTCGCCATTTTTCTATTGGCAAGAAACTACATTTCCCACAGGAAAAAGAATACAATTGTTGTTGACAGTACTTCTTTAAAGAAAACTGAAAGCAGAACCGTACAGGGAATTATTCAAGAAAGTGCAGAAAATATCAGCCATGTCGTCTCTCGTTCCAATAAGATTTACACGGATGTTTTTAGAGGTCTTGCAAAACAAGAGATGAAAAAACTGAAGAAGAGTAAAAAAGGAGTCAAAAAACTTTCCGATGAAGTTGATGAATTGCGAAACCACATCTTTTATTTTATTAAAAATTTAGATGAGAAAAGTGTGAGAGGGAGTAATTTCTATATTATTAT
The DNA here is from genome assembly GCA_964636665.1 of uncultured Flavobacteriaceae bacterium. Classification (GTDB taxonomy): domain Bacteria; phylum Bacteroidota; class Bacteroidia; order Flavobacteriales; family Flavobacteriaceae; genus JAAYLC01. The sequence continues at coordinate 66,892 of CAZWVT010000001.1, read as the reverse complement.
TTTGGGTTATTTGACCGATATGGTAAAAAGTTTGGACACTATCTCCAGAGCAAGTCACAAGCACGTAAACAACAATCACAAAGCGCTTAAATTCAATCAGATTCGGGATTTGCAAGAAGTCAATAAATATCTTGAAGCCTATTTAATTGAAATAGAAGAAATTTTCAAGAACAAACAATTTGACCGAATAGACTCGGTTTTGAGTAAAAAAGAAGAAGTTTTTGCCATTCTTTTAAATAAAATTGAGAAGCAGATTTCCCGTACAAGAACAGAGGAATCCAGTCCGAAGAATACAGCCTTGTATTTTAGTATTCTCTTGGAAACAAAAGATTTTGTGAATGCAATCATGAATCTGTTGCAAGAATACCAAATGAGTTACAAGAAACCGTGAGAAATTCAGTGGAAAGTAATTTAAAGTATTTATAAAAAAATAATTTAGAAGACTTAAAAAAGAGAACTCACAGCCTCGGTAATTTTTGTAGGTCGAAATGATTTTGCATCTAAAAAGCACCAGAGACTTTCAGCTTTTATAATAACTTGATTATCTGCCGGACGGATAATTTTGTATTTACGAACACTTTTGGCGCCTTTATAACTTTCTATCCAAGTGTGTACTTGTAGTTTTTCTCCCAGAAAAGCAGGATTGATGTACGAAATGGAATGATTGAGAACGACCCATACATTTTTTGTGCGGATTTCCGGAGTGGTTTTGTTCATCCAGTGGTCTTCTGCAGCATCCAGACACCATTGCAAATAAACAACGTTATTTACGTGATTTAAATCGTCAATGGCAGAAATCGGCACTTCGATTTCTTGTATAAAAACTTCTGATTTCAAAATCCTAAAATTGTTTTTGCAATTAGGAAATAAGTGAATATTCCAAAAATGTCATTACTAGTAGTGATAAAAGGGCCTGTTGCCAAGGCCGGATCAATTCCTCTATTGTTTAAGATTAATGGAATCAAATTGCCGACAATCGCTGCAATAACAATTACAGAAATAAGAGCCACGCCAATACTGAGAGATTCCAAATAACTTGTATAAAAAACAAAATGACTGACAAGCAAAACAATAATCGCAAGAGAAATTCCATTTATTAAAGCCACGGATGTTTCTTTAAATATCCGAACCATCAGATGGCCTTTTAGTGTGCCGTTTGCCAATCCTTGAACGATGATTGCACTGGATTGTACGCCTACATTTCCTGCGGTTGCCTGAATGAGCGGAACAAATATTAACAATTTGGGATAGGAAGTCAAAATCATCTCAAAATTAGAAATAATCGTCGCTGCTCCCAAACCTCCCAACATTCCGATTAAAAGCCACGGCAAGCGCGCTCGTGTTTGTTTGAAAACCGTATCACTCGCTTCGACATCTGCAGTAATCCCCGCCGCTAATTGATAATCTTTATCTGCTTCTTCGCGCATAAAATCCACGATATCGTCAATGGTAACTCGCCCTACCAAAACATTGTAATCATCGACAACCGGAATGGCTTCCAAATCATATTTTTGCATAATCCGTGCAATTTCATCTCCTTCCGTATGTACGGTAACATAATCTACTTTTGGGATATAAATTTCTCGAATATACGAGCGAGAAGGAGCTGTCAATAAATCTTTGAGCGACAAACGTCCTTTTAATTTTCCTTCGTCATCTATCACATAAATCGAATGGACTCGGGTTACATGTTCGGCTTGTTTCCTCATTTCACGAACACAGCCCGCAACCGTCCAATTTTCCTTTACTTTTACGAGCTCTTTTGCCATCAATCCACCGGCGGTGTCCTCGTCATATCGCAGTAATTCCACAATGTCGGCAGCGTGGGACTTGTCCTCCATTTCGTGAATTACCTGCTTTTGAATTTCATCATCCAGCTCGGCGATAATGTCCACCGCATCGTCGGTATCCATTTCTTCAAGCTCGTCGGCAATTTCCGAAGGGGTAAAGTTTTTTAAAATTTGCTCGCGTAAATCAGAATCGATTTCGGTAAAAACTTCGCTGGTTATCTCAATGTCCAGCAATTTCATGACATAAGTGCCGTCTTCTGCATTGAGTTCATTAATTAATTCCGCTATGTCTGCAAAGTGAAAATCATGCAATAAAAGTTTTAATGCCTCATCATCTCGTTGGGCAATGAACTGCGATACTTGATCTATAATGTCAGCGGATAGCGGATATTGCATCGGTTTCTATTTTTTGAGTAAGCGAGATAAATTGTTCAACAGCAAGTTGCTCGGGACGCAGCGCAAAGATAGTATCTTCTTTTAGTTTCTCGGAAAGATTAAAAGATTTTAAACTGTTGCGCAATGTTTTCCGACGTTGTTGAAAAGCGGTTCTGACGATGCTGAAAAATAACTTTTCACTACATGGAAGATTGAAATTTTCTTTGCGTCTTAATCTGATAACGCCACTGTCAACTTTTGGCGGTGGATTAAAAACCTTTGGAGAAACACTGAAAAGGTACTCTGCATCGTAAAAAGCTTGTGTCAAAACAGAAAGAATACCATAAGTCTTACTTCCTTCTTTTTCACATATTCGCCGGGCAACTTCTTTTTGAAACATTCCTGTAAATTCAGGAATTTGTGAGCGCCACTCCAATGTTTTGAAAACAATCTGACTTGAAATGTTGTATGGAAAATTTCCGGTAACGGCAAATTGTTCGTCTCCAAAAAAGGAAGTCGCATCAATTTTTAGGAAGTCGGCTTCTACAATTTTAAGATGCTCATGTTGAAAATGACTTTTTAAATAGGCGATGGATTCGCCGTCTAAATCAAGAGCGACGAGCTGGATGTCTTTTTTTAGTAAAAACTGTGTCAAAACACCTGTTCCGGGACCAATTTCCAATACGTTTTTATACCCTTCCAAGGTTAAGGTATCGGCAATTTTTTGGGCGATGTTTAAATCTTTAAGAAAATGCTGCCCCAGATGTTTTTTTGCGCGTACCGACAAATTTTTATTGGCTTCCGGATTAAAAGACTGTTCTGACATAGGCGTTTAATGTTCGCTCACAACTTCTAATTCCGTACGAAAAGCTACAAATTTTCCTTCGAATATTTTATTTTGAGAACGCAATTCTTTTGCATTTTCATCATAATAACGTTGTAAAGTTTCTTTGCTGTCAGTCGTATATTGTACAGAATAGGAAACTCCTGATTCTTCTTGAATTTGGATTCGGGAAAGTAGTGCTTTGGTAAATTTCCCGGTGGCCAACATGGCAGGAATGTGTTCGTCTTTCATCCATCTTAACCAGCGAGTTTCAATGGCTTTATCGATATTTATGGTTACGTTATAAATGTACATAGCTTAATTTATTAAATTATCTCGGAGCATTCGGTATCTCTTTCGCGCTTCGACGAAAAAGATGCTGTCTGCGTGTTCGAAAATTATTTTTTCATAATACATTTTGGCTTTTTCCGAATCGTCTAAGTGTTGCTCATAAATTGTTCCCAATCGAAAAAGGGCGTCATCGGCTAAAATATCCGAACCGAAATATTGAATGATTTTTAAGTAATTTTCTTCGGCTTTTGTGTATTCATTTAATTTTTCAAAAATCTTTCCTTGTAGCAATAAGGCTTCGTCCTCAATAGAAGAGCCCGGATGCGCTGCCAAAATTTCATTGAGAGTGTCAATTGCCTGCCGATTTTTTTCCTGTATGCTCAACAAATCGGCACGCGCATATTTTTTTAATGCGGTTTGCGTGGAGTCTTCCAACGAATTGTCTGTAATTAATAAACTCAATTGCATGGCATCGTTTGCAATCAATTGGGAAGTTGATTTTTTCAATACGTCCAATTGTATTAATGCCCAGTCAAAATCTCCTTTAAAATAACTGGTTCGCGCTACTTTAAAACGTGCTTCTTGTGCCAAGACATCATTCTGAATTTTATTCTGAATTTGTGAGTAATAAATCAATGCTTGATTAAATTTTTCATCGGCGACTAAAATGTCTGCCAATTCCATTTTTACTCGTGCTTCTTGGAAAGCATTCATTCGCTGTTCTAACATCGCTCTCAAATTTGAGATGGCTTTTTGTTTTTCATCTCTATTAAAAGCTAAAAAATGATTGTAAGCAATTTGCAGCGGGTGCGTGTCTAACCCTGTTCCGAACTCGGCGATAAGTTTTTGAAATTTCTGCTGAATTTCTGCATAATTTTCAGGCGTGGCTAATTCAATATCAATCTGCAAAAGCATTTGATTGGCTTGCAACAACAAATCTTTTGTTGTGGTATTTTCTATGATGTAACGAAGGGCATTTTGGGCGGTTTCATAATCTTTTTCGTTTACTGCGATAGCACCCAAATCAATCATGCGGTCTAAACTTTCCGGATTTCGTCTGTGGATTGCTCTTTCTTGGGTGAGTGCTTTTCCGTATTCTTTTTGTTGGATAAACAGCCAACTCAGCAGTTCGTTGTACAACAAAAGCTGCGTTTGTTGTGAGCGTTTTAATAAAGTTTTTCTAAAAATATCGTTGGCTTCATTGTCGGAATCTTCTGTGATGTATAAACTAAAATAACGTTGTGCGGTATGTTTGAAATTCTCATTTCGCTCAACCACGTTCAAATAGGCTTCAAACATTTTTTCCAATTTTCCTTGTTCTCCGTATATCTGCGCCAACTGAATGCTGTAATCTCGGGAAGGATTGAGCGTCATTCCTTTTTCCAAACTTTCGGCAGCTTCGTCCAAAAGATTGTATCGTTGGAAAGCAATTGCTGTGGCATAAGCAGTATTTTCATTTTCTTCTATTGCTGAAAGGGCTAATTGGTAATTTTCATGTGCTTTTTCCTCATTGTTTTGAAGTGCGAAATTCCGACCCAATTCTACAAATAATTGCGGCTGTCTTAGTTGTGTCCGGATACGTGCTTCGAGCAGTTTTTTGGCTTCTTGGTAATTTTCCAATTGTTGCAGGCTGTGAATCATTCCCAAAAAATAGTCGAGTCTGCCGGGTTGCGTATTTGATAAATTTCTGTAGGTTACGAGTGCTTTATCAAATTCTCCTTGGTCAAAATAGTTTTTCGCCAACGCAGGATTTTGCGCCTGACTCCAACTGAAAAACGACAAGAATAAAATGGTGAAGATGATTCGCATAGCGTAAAGATAATTAAATGACTTTTTTATGAACCTGAAAAATATAAAAAATAGCGTGGATTAACTATTTTTTAATCTCGGCGGCAATCTTTTCCAGTTCTGCATACCAATTTTCGCCAAATTTTCTGATAATTGCGGTTTTTACGAACTTGTAAATCGGTACTTGCAGTTCTTTTCCCAATGTACAAGCCGGGTCACAGATTGACCAGCGATCGTAATTAAGTGCAGAAAAACTACTGTATTCGGTGATGCGAATCGGATATAAATGACAAGAAACGGGTTTTTGGAAATCAATTTCCCCGGCATTGTAGGCATCTTCAATGCCGCAAGAAGCAATTCCGTTTTCGGTAAAAGTTACATAAGCACATTCCCCTCCGTTGACCAATGGCGTTTCATATTCGCCGTGTGGTGTTTTTATGTATACCCCTTGTTTTTCGATTGCCGCAATTCCTTTTGCTCTGAGAAAAGGTTTTACTTTTGGATAAATTCGCTCTAAAACAGCGGTTTCATCAGCTTCCAACGGAGCTCCGGCGTCCCCTTCAATACAGCACGCACCTTTACAAGCATTGAGATTGCAAACAAAATCGTTCTCAATGATTTCTTCTGAAACTATGGTATTCCCTAACTGAAACATAGCTGCAAAAGTAAGGAATATATTGCATTAAATGCTGTGTTAAAAGTCTATGAAAATAAAAGAGTTAGCACATTTCTTAACGCAGGAAATATTATTTTTGCCGATTCTAAAATCAGCTATGAACATTAATTTTCAAGAAATCCTTTCGGCGACGATGGTGCTTTTTGCGGTAATAGACATTATCGGAAGTATTCCTATCATTATTTCCTTGCGTGAAAAGACCGGTCATTTGAATTCAGGACGGGCATCGATTATCGCTACTGTCGTGATGATTGTTTTCCTGTTTTTGGGAGAGAGCATCTTGAATCTAATTGGCGTGAATGTCAATGAATTTGCTGTTGCAGGAGCATTTATCTTATTTTTTATTGCGCTGGAAATGATTTTGGGTGTTACGCTGTTTAAAGAAGGAAATACTTCGCCCAAAGTGGCAAGTGTTTTTCCGTTGGCTTTTCCGCTTTTAGCCGGTCCGGGTAGTTTGAGTACTTTGATTTTCCTAAGAGCTGAATATCATGCGGAAAATATTATCTTGGCGATTATGCTGAATGCAATTATTGTTTATATAGTTTTGAAAACCTCATCCAAATTAGAGAAAATATTGGGTCAGAATGGAATTGTAATCATTCAAAAAGTATTTGGTGTAATTTTGCTTGCAATCGCTGTAAAATTATTTGCCTCAAACATTCAAGCCTTGTTTTCTGCATAAGTAACAGGATGAAATAAAATTAATGAATTAATGAATTAATGAAAAAGCTTATTTATATTCTCATGACGATTATTGCTGCAATTATTGTAGTCAATTTTTTTAAACTCGATAGTGCAGATGTTTTTGAAGGAGACAGTTCCATTGCGGTAGTCAGTATTTTGACCGGAGCTTGTGCATTTGTAGCGCTGTGGATTTTGTTGGTTTCAAAAGAAATCGCTTCCAAATTAAAGAGCAAGAATTAGTTGTTCAAATAATTTTTTGATTCTAACTCGAGTATTTTAAGAAGCATCGGATCTTCTTGATTTAAGATGATTTCGTATTCTTCTTCACTATATAATTGTTCAGCTATACTGGCTTTTATTGTTTTTCGAAGTTGTGGTAGATAAGGGGCTATGTCAATTTTGACAAGGTCGAATTTTGAAAATCGAATAAACTCATCAATTAACACATCATCCACTTCAAAATTATTTAGGAAATCTTTGAATTGAATATCTTGAAAAGATTCTCTGTTTTTATCGAGAAATTCAAATGCAAAATAACTGATAATCCCGTGATTTGATATAAATTGTATGGCTTCGTTTTCAAGGCTCATATCTTTGGGAACAAAAATATCAGGAATAATTCCGCCTCCTCCATACACAGTTCGTCCTTTTGGAGTTATAAAACGCAGCGAATCTGCAACTTTTATACTGTCCTCGTGAATCAATTCACCATTGTTATAGCGTTGTTCGTATTCGTTATAATAAGCTTTGTTTCCATTGCCGTACGGGCGTTGAATGGAGCGACCGGTAGGTGTATAATATCGAGCAACGGTTAATCGAATAGCGCTGCCATCTCCCAATTCCATTTCACGCTGAACCAATCCTTTGCCAAAAGAGCGGCGTCCTATAATAACGCCTTTGTCATTATCTTGAAGCGCACCGGCGACAATTTCACTTGCAGAAGCTGAATTTTCATTGATGAGTACGTATATTTTTCCATCCTCAAAACTGCCGCGTCGGGTAGCATAAGTTCGAGTAACATCTCCCGCTTTGTTTTTGGTGATAAGAATTAATTTATCTTTTTCCAAAAATTCATCTACAATGCGTTCTGCACTGGAAATATAACCACCGGGATTGTCTCTTAAATCCAGCACAAGTTTGGTAATTCCGTCTTGTTTTAAATTTTTTAAAGCACTTTCAAACTCTTTGTAAGTTTTTTCAGAAAAACGGTTCAGGCGAATATAACCTAAGCTATCTGTAATTTTATAAGCAGCCGTAATGCTTTTTAAAGGGACTTCTTTTCGTCTTAAACTAACCTCAAAAGTATTTTTAGTACTTGGTCGATAAACGGTTAAGGATACTTTGCTGTTTATTTCTCCTTTTAAATAATCCTGAATGCTGTCTCTTCTAAATGTTTCTCCGTAAAGTTGTTTGCCGTCTGCAAATAAGATACGATCCCCTGCTAAAATCCCTGAGTTTTTTGCCGGACCGTCTTTTAATGGTTTGATTACTGCGATGGAGTCGTTGTAAACCCGATAACTAATGCCTATTCCGGTAAATGCTCCGCGCATATCATCGGCAGTTTGGGCGTAATCTTTTACAGGAATATAAACAGAATGCGGATCGAGATTTTCTAAAATTTGATTGACGGTAATATCGACGATGCTGTCTGTGTTGACCCGGTCAACATATTCGTATTCTATATAATCAATAAGGCGATTTAGTTTGTCTTTCTTTGATTTTGTGGCAAGTATCCGCTCGGTAGAATCGGCAAAATTTAATTTAGAACCCAAAACTACTCCCAAAACCATGGCAACGCTCAACCACAAGGGTATTAAAACTTTTTTTTTCATTAATTATCCATCCAAATTTTCAATCTGTTCGATGATTACGCCTGCTTTTATCAGAAAATCCAAACCGGAATTATCTTTGTATTTATTGAGATAAACAAGTCTGGTGATTCCTGCCTGATGTATCAATTTGCTGCATTCTTTGCAAGGCGACATCGTAATATACAACGTAGCTCCACGACAAGATTGCGTGGAAGACGCTACTTTCAAAATAGCGTTGGCTTCGGCATGAAGTACGTACCATTTGGTGTAACCTTCTTCGTCTTCACAAAAATTTTCAAAACCGGTGGGTGTTCCATTATAGCCGTCACTGATAATTGTATTGTCTTTTACTATTAATGCACCTACTTTTTTTCTTTCACAGTGCGAAAGTTGTGCCCATTCTCTTGCCATCCGCAAATATGCTTTGTCATATCTGCGCTGTTTGTCGTTTTTCATCATCTAATTAGTTGACTACGAAAATAATATGAATTTGTCTTTGGAAGCAAATTAATTTGTGTTAAGGATATACTAATAAACCAAGCAAAAACTGTGCTGGATTTATTGTTGAAAACACATCCTAATGTTTCTCTTGCAAAGATAAATATTTACAACCGAGAATTTTTCTGATAACAACTCAACAATGAGCCTGATATACCGCATCAATATAACAGCTACGCTTTAACGATAAAGCTTATACGCTATAC
>CAZWVT010000001.1:51915-57850 GCA_964636665.1 uncultured Flavobacteriaceae bacterium | reverse complement strand
ACCTATTATGTAAATACAAGGCATTCACTGAGTTAGCTATAGTTAAAATCAAATGAAAAATAGGTGGCAATAGTGCATTTTCAAACATTCTTCAGAGGTTGGATTTTTCTTAGGAATCGGTAAAAAAATATAGGTCGTTTCTTTTCACACAATGAAAATATTTCTATTTTTGCATCCCGATTTTGAATAAAAACTTAATTGTTTTTATGCCTTGGTGGCGGAATTGGTAGACGCGCTGGATTCAAAATCCAGTGTCTTCGGACGTGTGGGTTCGATTCCCACCCAAGGTACATTTAGTTAGTGAGAGTTAAATAATTAGAGAATAATTATTTAACTCTTTTTTGTTAGACGCTATTAATCTGAGGAACTATTTTTTATGCGTTCACACTTACGCATGTAACTGTCAAAAGAAGATTTTTTAATACATTTACAATAACTTAATTTAATAAAAACATCCTTTACCATGTCTAAAATTACTCCGGAACCCAAAATTTTTGCCTGTAAACAAAGTCAAGAGCTCGGTCAAGCTATCGCTGATGCTTTTGGGATTCCGTTGGGAAAAGTAATTACATCTCATTATAGTGATGGCGAATTTCAACCTTCATTTGAAGAATCTGTACGTGGGAGTCGCGTGTTTCTTGTTGGCTCTACTTATCCTAACAGCGATCATTTAATGGAACTTCTATTGATGATTGACGCTGCCAAAAGAGCTTCGGCAAGACATATTACGGCTGTTATGCCATATTTTGGTTGGGCACGACAAGATAGAAAAGACAAACCACGAGTTCCTATTGCTGCCAAATTGGTAGCCAAAATGTTGGAAGCTGCCGGAGCAACCCGAATTATCACTATGGATTTACATGCCGATCAAATTCAAGGATTTTTTGAAAAACCGGTGGATCACTTGTTTGCCTCCACGATATTTTTACCGTATTTAAGAAGTCTAAATTTAGAAAACCTAACCATCGCTTCTCCGGATATGGGAGGTTCAAAACGTGCTTATGCGTATTCCAAGTTTTTGGAAAGTGAAGTTGTAATATGTTATAAACAACGAGAAAAAGCAAATGTAATTTCACTGATGGAGCTCATCGGGAATGTACAAAACAAGCATGTAGTCCTTGTTGACGATATGGTAGATACGGCAGGAACGTTAACAGCCGCAGCCGATTTGATGATGGAACGCGGAGCGTTGTCTGTTCGCGCAATTTGTACTCATGCTTTACTATCAGGGAATGCTTACGAAAAAATTGAAAATTCCCAATTGGAAGAACTTATTGTTACAGATTCAATTCCGTCTAAACCGCACAAAAAAATACGTGTATTGAGCTGTGCCAAACTCTTTGCAGAAGTCATGCTTAGCGTAAATGCCAATAAATCCATCAGTGGAAAGTTTTTGATGTAATCTAGATTTGAGACGTGAGATTTGATTTTTTAATTCTTATAATCAATACATAGGAGTTTATTGAAGTAAAAAATAAGTCAATCATTTCTTAATAAATTAAAAAGAAAAAGTATCTTTGCACTCCCTTAAAAATAAGAGGGGTATTATTAATAAATTATTTTCAAATGAAATCTATCACAATTAAAGGATCAAAAAGAGAAAGCGTGGGCAAGAAAGCAACGAAAGCCTTACGTAATGCTGAAATGGTTCCTTGCGTAGTTTACGGAGGTAATGAGCCAATTAGTTTTTCAGCAGAAGAAAAAGCATTCAGGAACTTAGTGTACACTCCAAACGCGCATACTGTGGTACTTGATTTGGGCGGAACAAAAATTAATGCAGTATTGCAAGACATTCAATTTCACCCCGTAACCGATCGAATTTTGCACATTGATTTTTATCAAATATTTGACGATAAAGAGGTGACTATGGAAATTCCGGTAAAAGTTGTTGGAAATTCCCGAGGTGTTCGTGCAGGTGGTGTTTTGAGAGTAGTTACCAGAAAACTACGAGTTAAAGCACTTCCAAAAAACCTTCCCGATGCAATTGAAGTGGATATTACCAATATGAGAATCGGAAATAAAATGTATGTTACGGCAGTAGAAAACGATGCTTATAAAATTATGCATCCGGACAATACCGTAATTTGTCAAGTTAGAACCTCAAGAACTGCAATAGCTGATTTGGAAGAGGAAGATGAAGAAGGAGCAGAAAAACCTGAAGAAGAAGCTGAAACAACAGAATAATCTGACTTTAATAAAGAACAGCAAAAGCATCCTATTTAATTGGGGTGCTTTTTTTATTTTTACCAAATAAATTTCGGTAAGATGAATATTGTTCGGGCAATCATGAGAAAATGGATAAAAGAATGGTTTAAGTCGCCTTCCGAAAACAAAAATATCAAAGAAGATTTTATGAAGAAGTTCTTAATTGTCGGATTGGGAAATATTGGTTCAGAATATACTCACACACGCCACAACATCGGATTTCAGGTGTTGGATTATTATTCGAAAACTAATAATCTGACATGGGAGTCTGTTAAATTTGGAGAGCTTGCGCAACATAAAATAAAAGGAAGGGCGGTATTTTTTCTCAAACCAAATACATTTATGAACCTCAGCGGAAAAGCAGTGAGGTATTGGTTGACCAAAGAGAAAATACCTTTGGAAAATTTATTGGTTATCACCGATGATTTAAATCTTTCTTTTGGCACTATCAGAATCCGTACCAAAGGAAGTGCCGGAGGACATAACGGTTTGAAAGACATTCAAAATACGCTTCAAACAACAAACTACAATCGTTTTCGGTTCGGCATTAGCGATGATTTTTCAAAAGGCAGGCAAGTTGATTATGTTTTGGGAGCATGGGAATCCAAAGAATTGGTGCAGATGGACGAGCGATTAGCGATGAGCAGTAAAGTGATTGATTCTTTTGTGCTTGCCGGAATGACAAATACGATGAATACTTATAACGGGAAATAATTTGAAAACATATAATTCTGCATCTGCTTTTAACAGTGAAAATCCAACAGTTGTAACTATTGGAACTTTTGACGGCGTTCATTTGGGACACAAATCAATCCTGAAACGTCTTGTCCAGACTGCCGAAGAGGAAAATCTCGAATCGGTTGTGCTTACGTTTTTCCCACATCCGCGATGGGTACTGCAGCAAAACAACGAATTAAAACTCCTAAATACGATAGAGGAACGCAAAACACTTTTGAAAAAAAGCGGGCTTAATCACCTTGTCATTCATCCTTTTACCAAAAAATTTTCCCGGCTGTCCGCAGAAGAATATGTTGAAAATATTTTGGTTCAAAATTTGAATGTCAAAAAGTTTATTATCGGTTACGACCATCGTTTCGGGCGTAATAGGAATGCGGATATTACAATTCTTCGTGAATTTGGAAAAAAGTTTAACTTTGAGATTGAAGAGATATCTGCCAAAGAAATTGATGATGTCGCTATCAGCTCTACAAAAATCAGAAAAGCCATCAACCAAGGAAATATTGAAATTGCCAATGAATATTTAGGCTATCATTTTATGATATCCGGAACGGTAATTCAAGGAAAAAGCATCGGCAGAACTATCGGATTTCCTACGGCAAATCTTCAATTGTCCGAAACGTATAAAATGATTCCCGCCAAAGGTATTTATATTGTTCAAGCCCAAATTGACACTAAAACAGTTTTTGGACTAACGAGTATCGGTACAAATCCAACAGTTGGAGGAACAGAAAAAACCATCGAAACACATTTCCTTAACTTTGAAGCAGATTTGTATGGAAAACCGTTGACCTTGGAATTTTTAAAATTTATCCGCACCGAAAAAACGTTTGATACTTTAGAACACTTACAACGAGAAATCAAAAAAGATGTAATAGCGGCCGAACGATATTTAAAAGACCGTGGAACAATTTCTTTTTAAAAAAGTCGATAACATTAATCTGGCATTGTTCCGAATCGTATTCGGTTTTTTAATTGCGTGCGAAGGTTTTGGCGCCTTGGCTACCGGATGGGTAAAACGCGTTTTGGTTGAACCTCAATTTACTTTTAATTTTATCGGTTTTGATTTTTTACAATACCTGCAAGGACCTTTTGTGTACGTCTTGTTTTTTCTTCTCGGTATTTTTGGAGTGATGGTCATGTTGGGTTATCGTTACCGCTGGAGTATGTTAGGGTATGCGCTTATTTGGACCTGTGTTTATTTGATGCAAAAATCCAGTTATAACAATCACTATTATCTTTTGATGTTGCTCAGTTGGATGATGGTTTTTCTTCCTGCAAATTCAGCTTTGTCGATAGATGCAAAACGAGATTCGCAGATTTCTAAAAATTATGTGCCACGATGGGTCTATTTAGTGTTGATTCTGCAAGTATGGATTGTTTATACTTTTGGAGCGGTCGCTAAATTTTATCCGGATTGGTGGAACGGAACAGCCATTAGAATCTTTATGTCCGGAAAACAGCATTATTGGCTTATCGGAGATTTCCTTCAACAGAATCGGGTGCATGTTTTTATGGCGTATGTCGGAGTCTATTTTGATTTGCTTATCGTGCCACTGCTTTTGTGGAAAAAAACACGACTCTTTGCTTTTTTACTGTCAATTGCTTTTCACTTATCCAATTCGATTATTTTTCAAATAGGCATTTTTCCTTATATGTCAATTGCATTTGCAATCCTGTTTTTCTCGCCTGAAATACTTCGAAAACGGTTTTTGCCCAAAACATATACTTTTACGTCCGATGAAATTGAAGAACCAAAATATCTAAGGTTGTTTGTTTTTATAACGAGTGTCTATTTCATTTTTCAAATAGGTTTGCCTTTAAGACATCACGTGATACCCGGAGATGTTTTCTGGACGGAAGAAGGTCATCGCATGAGTTGGCGCATGATGCTAAGAGCCCGAAGCGGCTATATGACTATTTATGTGGAAGATAAAAAGACCGACAAAAGAGCGGCTTATGATTACGCATCATTATTAACAGATAAACAGCGAGCATCCGTTCCGAGACATGCCGATATGATTTGGCAGTTGGCTCAAAAAATAAAAGAGATTGAATCTGCCAAAGGAAATGAAGTAGCTGTTTATGCCGATGCACGGGTAAGTGTGAATGGTAGTAGATTCTATCAATTTACCGATCCGACAATTGATATTGCATCAGAAAAGTGGACTCATTTTTATCATACAAAATGGATTATGCCAAAACCTGATGAAATGAAAGAATAGAATTTTTAGGGAAAGTTTATTTTGAATTTACCGTTTTCCACAATTTTTGAATTCAATCTATTGACGGCGTTGGTTGCCGTAAAATAAAAACTACCTTCAATTGTGGAATCTGATATTTTATCAATGATGATTTCACCGACATTTTCTTGGTTATTTTCCGAAACAGTCCATGTAAGATTTTGTCTTTCAATTCCGAAACTGTCATAAATATAATAACTGTTTCTGGCGATTTCAGGACTGTTTACAAGGGTATAAATTCCCGGTTTGTCAATTTGCCATAAATTCAATCGGATGCCTTCAATATTGTGATTTTTCGCTATAATGATTTTGTATTTAGGTCCGACATCCATAAGTCGTATTTCATTTGCATTAAATTCTCTGCCGTTAACGATGGCTGAAAAAACTTGATTGCCGAGTGAATTTATGGATTTTGAAGATTTATCAATTTCGGATTCCGGAGGTGTTTCCGATTTTGAAGAAAGCACATACTCATCGTTATAAAAATGAACATTTGAGGATTTAAACTCTTCAGGTTGCGTACAAGCAGCAATGATAATAAGTACAAAAAAATAGGGATATATTTTCATAACTAAGTTGGTTTATAGCTAATAAGCGTGATGCATTACGAAACTTCTCACAACTAAACATTACTCAAATATAACTTGCATTTACAGAAACATAAATACCCGATTCAGGGTATTTTCAAGTACATGAATTGTAGTTGCGCCTAAGTAAGTGTGTTTTCGGAGGGAAAGTAAACATTCCGG
>CAZWVT010000001.1:0-51815 GCA_964636665.1 uncultured Flavobacteriaceae bacterium | reverse complement strand
AAAAAATTACAAGCTTATGCATTAGGTCTAATTCTTAGTGCCGGTGCGGTTGGACATGCGCAATACGCAGAAATTAATCCTGTTATTGATGCATCACAAACAACAACTTCAAGCAATGCTACGACAGCATTATTTGATTTGTTGTTCAATTACGAAATTGGAAATGAGATTGGAGCTAACGGAAATGCCGGAGTTATCTATATTAATGGAGAAATATGGGTATCTGCTTGGGCATCCAATGAAATTAGAATTTTGTCTCCTGATGGTATCTACCTTGAATCGATGTCAATCCCCGGAGTTACCGGAATCAGATCGTTTACATCAGACGGTACATTAGTATATGCCGGTGATGCTTCAAATGTTATTTATGAAATTGATCCAGTATATCGTTCTTTAGAAAATACTATTTTGGCGATGGTTACTACAACTGCCAAGTCGAGAATGACTGCTTACGACCCAACGTTGGACAACGGCAACGGAGGATTCTGGTTAAGTGATTTTAACTCTGATTTTTCCGCGGTAGATATGGACGGTGATGAATTGAGAGTAATCCCAATGAGTGTTCATGGAGCAAGCGGAGTATATGGAGGAGC
Source organism: uncultured Flavobacteriaceae bacterium (assembly GCA_964636665.1). Classification (GTDB taxonomy): domain Bacteria; phylum Bacteroidota; class Bacteroidia; order Flavobacteriales; family Flavobacteriaceae; genus JAAYLC01. The sequence goes on along the minus strand of CAZWVT010000001.1, from coordinate 51,222 downwards.
TGTTGATACGGTTTCAGTTGGGGGTCCTTACCTTTGGACATTCGAACAACGAGGTAATGAAGATGCGTTAATTCGTCAATTTAGGCTTTCAGATGTAACACCTACCGGAGTTGAATATAACTATAATACCAGTGGTCATCAGCCGGGTGGAAACACTTCCATAGCCGGTGGATTGTTTATTTCTCCTGATATCGTTCCCGGAAAAGTAACGATGATGGGTATCGGTCAGGGAACACCAGATCAATTATTTGGACTTGAGTTGGTAGATATTCCTTTAAATGTAAATGAAAACACTTTGATTTCATTCTCGTTATATCCGAATCCTGCCAGTGATTATGTAAATATTGAAACTTCCATTTCAGGAGATAAAGCTGTGGTTGTTTACGATATGCTTGGAAAACAAGTTCTTAACAAAGTAATTTCCGGAGACAGACTGGATATTTCCAGATTAAAATCAGGAGTTTATATGATTAGCATTTCTCAGAAAGAACATACGGTGATTAAAAAACTCATAGTAAGATAAACTAACCTTCAAATAAGTTTTAAGAAATATCGGGAGTGGCTCAAACTTCCGATATTTTTTTGTTCTTTTTTCAAATCAATAAGCATATTTGATGCGACAGTAGGGCGCTTTATGTAGCTATTGATTTAATAATTAGCTTGCGACTTTGTATTTAAACCAATTCTAAATAGCGCAAATCCCTTCACAATGTTTGGCAACAACTCTTTTCACTCGTATTTTTGTATAAAATTTGTAATATTTTTAAGATGGCAATATTAACCTCTTCCATAGCCAGAAAAGTTGCTATGGCGCTATCAGGCTTATTCTTGGTTTTTTTCTTGTTACAGCACATGGTTGTCAACCTGACTGCGGTAATTAATCCTGAGACCTATAACAGCCTCTCTCATTTTATGGGAAATGACGGATTTGTTCAATTTCTGTTGCAACCGATTCTCATGTTTGGTTTTATTTTTCACATTGTAATGGGAATCGTTCTTGAGATTCGGAATAACAATGCCAGAAAAATAAAGTACAACACCTATAAAGGAAACAGAAACTCATCTTGGATGTCCAGAAATATGATAGTTACAGGAGTCATGATTCTTCTGTTTTTAGGACTTCATCTTTATGATTTTTGGTTTCCGGAAATCAATTACAAATTCATTCAGGTCAATCCTTTGGATTTGGAAAGATACTATCCTCATTTACTTGAAAAATTTGCAGATCCGGTTCGTACGGGAATCTACTGCTTGGCGTTTATTTTCTTAATGCTTCACTTGTGGCACGGATTTGCTTCCTCATTCCAAAGTATGGGTTGGAATAATAAATACTCACGAGCAATACGCGGTTTTACCCGTTTCTATGCAATAGCAGTACCGTTTGGTTTTATCTTTATTGCTCTTTATCTTTATTTAATTCAGTAACACTACGAAAGCGAAAGTTATGTCAAAATTAGATTCAAAAATACCATCAGGACCTTTGGCCGAGAAGTGGACGAAGCATAAAAATAACATTAATTTGGTCAATCCGGCCAACAAACGAAATATAGATGTTATCGTAGTAGGAACAGGTTTGGCAGGAGCCAGTGCCGCCGCTACCTTAGCAGAATTAGGATATAACGTTAAAACTTTTTGTTATCAAGATTCGCCCAGACGTGCGCACTCCATTGCAGCTCAGGGAGGGATTAATGCTTCCAAAAATTATCAAGGAGACGGCGATTCAGATTATCGACTTTTTTATGATACCATCAAAGGAGGAGATTACCGAGCGCGGGAAGCAAATGTTTACCGTCTTGCGGAAGTTTCCGGAAATATCATTGACCAATGTGTGGCACAAGGAGTTCCTTTTGCCAGAGAATACGGCGGATTGTTAGATAACCGTTCGTTTGGAGGGGTGCTTGTTTCCAGAACTTTTTATGCAAAAGGACAAACAGGTCAGCAGCTTCTTTTAGGTGCTTATTCCGCTATGAACAGGCAAATTAACCGCGGAAAAATCGAAGCATTCAACCGTCACGAGATGTTGGACATTGTACTGGTTGACGGAAGGGCTCGTGGAATTATTGCACGCGATATGGTTTCCGGAGAAATTGAAAGACACAGTGCGCATGCGGTTGTCATTGCGTCCGGCGGATATGGAAATATATTCTTCCTTTCTACAAATGCAATGGGAAGCAACGTTACGGCATCCTGGAAAGTCCATAAAAAAGGTGCATTGTTTGCCAATCCGTGTTATACGCAAATTCACCCAACCTGTATTCCGGTTTCGGGAGAACATCAGAGTAAATTGACATTGATGTCAGAATCGCTTAGAAACGACGGTCGTATTTGGGTTCCCAAGAAAAAAGAAGATGCCGAAGCGATACGAAACGGTACAAAAACAGCCAACGATATAAAACCTGAGGACAGAGATTATTATCTAGAAAGAAGATATCCATCATTCGGTAATCTCGTGCCGCGAGATGTTGCTTCCAGAGCAGCAAAAGAACGTTGTGATGCCGGATATGGTGTAAATAAAACAGGGCAAGCAGTATTTCTTGACTTTGCCACCGCCATCGAACGTTACGGAAAAGAACAAGCTTCCATTCACGGAATTCACAATCCGACACCGCAGGAAATTAAAAAATTCGGAAGGGAAGTAATTAAAAATAAATACGGAAACTTATTTCAGATGTATGAAAAAATCGTCGATCAGAATCCGTATGAAACTCCGATGATGATATATCCAGCCGTACACTATACGATGGGAGGCGTTTGGGTAGATTATAATTTAGAATCCACCATTCCCGGATGTTATGTTTTGGGAGAAGCCAATTTTAGTGACCACGGTGCAAACAGACTTGGAGCTTCAGCATTGATGCAAGGATTGGCAGACGGTTATTTCGTCCTTCCTTATACCATTGGAGATTCACTATCCAAAGACATCCGTACCGGAAAAATTCCTACCGATTTGCCTGAATTTGAAGAAGCAGAAAGAAATGTTGTTCAAATGTTGGAGCGACTTGTAAACAACAACGGAAAACATTCTGTCGATTACTTCCATAAAAAATTAGGAAAAATCATGTGGGACAAATGTGGAATGGCTCGAAATGCAAAACACCTTCAGGAAGCGATGATCGAAATCAGACAGCTTCGCGAAGAATTTTGGAGAGATGTAAAAGTTCCCGGAGCCATGTATGGAATGAATGCCGAGCTTGAAAAAGCAACCCGTGTGGCAGACTACTTAGAATTGGGTGAGCTTTTTGCCAAAGATGCGCTTCACAGAGAAGAATCTTGTGGCGGACACTTTAGAGAAGAATATCAAACAGAAGAAGGAGAAGCACTCCGAGATGACCAAAACTTTATGTACGTTGCTGCCTGGGAATATACCGGCGATCCAAAAGAAGCAATTTTGCATAAAGAAGATTTAAATTATGAAAATATCGAAGTAAAAGCACGCTCTTATAAATAAGCGTTGTAGTTATATATTGAGACTTATGAAACTAACACTTAAAATCTGGAGACAGAAAAATAAAGATTCCAAAGGAGAATTTAAAAATTATCCAATCGATGGAGTCGAAGGAGATATGTCTTTTCTGGAAATGTTGGACATTCTGAATGAACAACTCATCAATAATAATGAGGAACCTGTTCATTTTGATCACGATTGTAGAGAAGGAATTTGTGGAACGTGTTCTTTACAAATAAACGGACAACCTCACGGTCCGGACAGACTGACAACGACTTGTCAATTGCATATGCGTAGTTTTAGCGATGGCGATACTATTGTTATCGAACCATTCCGCGCTACGGCATTCCCGGTGATTAGAGATTTGGTAGTCGATCGAAGTTCTTTTGAACGCATTCAACAAGCCGGAGGATATGTTTCTGTAAACACTTCCGGAAATACAATCGATGCCAATGCTATTCCTGTAAACAAACAAGATGCAGATGAATCGTTTAATTCAGCAGCTTGTATCGGATGCGGTGCGTGTGTTGCAGCTTGTAAAAATGCAAGTGCTATGTTATTTACATCCGCAAAAATCAGTCAATATTCATTGCTTCCGCAAGGAAAAATCGAAGCTACTGAACGTGTAAAAAATATGGTGCGTCAAATGGACGAAGAAGGGTTCGGAAACTGTACCAATACAGGAGCGTGTGAAATTGAATGTCCAAAAGGAATTACGTTGGTCAATATTGCACGTATGAACAGAGAATATACGGCTGCCAGCCTAAAGAAACCTTTGTCAAACAGCTGGACGTAAGAAATAATAATGCTTATAAAATTGGAAAGTCTCATATTAAATATGGGACTTTTTTAATTATAGTCGGTTAGGACTTATGGCTTCTGAGAATTCAAACATCTCTTTTTACCAGAAGTATAAAATCTTCATCGATGAATAAATAGCCTTGGTCATATACATAATAATAAACACTTCCGGATTTTGTAGTATAAATTTCGGTAATGAATCCGAAATCAAAACCTTCCTTAAGCATTTTACTTTTGGTGACTTTTGTTTTTTGATATGTATTCAAGGCTGTAAGAATGCGATGATTTTTACGCAATTGATTGTTGGTGTTTCGAATTAAATTATTTGTAGTTCTTTTTATAGAATTGTTATGGGTATTGCGACAGTCGTCGCTGCAAAATTTTTTATCTGCACGACCTATTAATTTATATCCACAAACAGCACAAGTTCGTTCCATGCTTTAAAGATAAACATATTTTTTAACTTTTATCTTTCCGAAAATGCATTGACGCCTTCTCTTAGCCAAGTGTAATATTCATCAATGTTTGGCATGTATCCTACAGGCTCATTCAGGTTTTGTTCGTCGTGATCTAATATCACATAAAAAGGTTGCGCATTGGCTTTATACCTTAGAATTTGAAATTCACTCCATTTTTGACCAACATATCTCAATTTTTTACCGGAAATTTCAGAAACCATTACTTCATCTTCAGGAAGAGGTCGTTTGTCATCGACATAAAGTGAAATAAGGACAACTTCTTCTTTTAAAAGTTTCAATATATGAGGTTCGCTCCAAACCCGTTCTTCCATTTTTCTACAATTCACACAGGCGAATCCGGTAAAATCTAAAAGAATGGGTTTGTTTACTTTTTTGGCATAAGCGACTCCCGTTTCATAATCTTTAAATGCAACGATGTCGTGCGGACCTAAATGTGCGCCTTCCGGAAATTCTTCTTCAGAGGCACTGGAAAAAGTTCCCGTTCTGCTATAACCTACACCATAAGGAGATTCGCTGTATTGCATCGGCGGAGGAAATCCACTGATAAGTTTTAAAGGTGCTCCCCAAAGCCCGGGAAGTAAGTAAATGGTAAAAGTTAGCACTATCAATCCCATACACAATCTTCCTACGGAAATATGAGATGGCGGCGAATCATTTGGAAGTCGGATTTTTCCAAATAAATATAAAGCTAAAGCTCCAAAAACAGCCACCCATATCGCAAGGAATAATTCTCTTTCCAATAAATTTAATTGCAATACCAAGTCGGCATTGGATAGGAATTTAAAGGCAAATGCCAATTCGAGAAATCCAAGAACAACCTTTACCGTATTTAACCAACCTCCGGATTTCGGTAATGAGTTCATCCATCCCGGAAATGCTGCAAAAAGTGCAAAAGGAAGTGCAAGCGCCAAAGAAAAACCAAACATTCCTACAAAAGGCGCAATTCCGCCCGTAGAGGCTGCTTCAACCAATAAAGCGCCGACGATGGGACCTGTACAAGAAAAAGAAACAATAGCCAACGCCAATGCCATAAAAAAGATGCCGATGATTCCGCCGCGGTCTGCTTGTCGATCGACTTTATTCGCCCAAGAATTGGGCAGCATAATTTCAAAAGCGCCTAAAAGTGATATTCCGAAAATAATCAGCATCAAAAAGAATATCAAATTAAACCAAACATTGGTTGAAAGTGCGTTCAGCGAATCTGCGCCAAAAAACCAAGTGACGATGGCGCCTAAAAAAACATAAATTACGATGATGGAAACACCGTAAAGAATTGCATTCCGTATTCCGGTAGCCCGGGTTTTGCTTTGTTTGGTAAAAAAGCTGACGGTCATTGGAATCATCGGGAAAATACAGGGCGTCAGAAGTGCGGTAAATCCAAAAAGAAAAGCAACGATAAAAATTGTCCAAAGACTTCGGTCTTGTTCTTTTTTGTTCTGAGAAAGTGCACGTTCGGCGACATTGTCAGAAGTTTCTTGAGAAGTTTCAGAAAGGATTGTTTGTTCGTCAGTTACTGCATCGTCATCGTTTTTCAGCGTATCCGAATCTGAACTTGAAGCCAAAATAACTCCTTCTTCGGCGGCGGGAATATTAAAGATTAGTTCTACGTAATCCGGTGGGAGACAGTTGGTGTCATCGCAGACCATAAATTCGACTTCCCCGTTGATGGTAAATGCATTACTTTCCAGACGTTCAATTCTTTGGGTAAAGGTTGCCGTGTTTTTAAAATATGTAATAATCATATCAAAAACAGCATCATGTCCTGTAATTCCTTCACTTTCTTTTACGGCTCCCGAAGTTTTATAGTTGGAACTTTCATCAAAAATGAGAACAGTGGGAAGCGGACCGCCGTCAGGAACTTCTTGAGAATACAGATGCCATCCTTGGTCGATTATTGCTGTGGCTTCCAAGTCGTATTCCGTGTCCGATATTTTCGTAACCTTTGTGCTCCATTTTACGGGGTCGTAGATTTGTGCTGCCACAGAATTTGTCGTAACAATGGAAAACAGAACAAAGAATATATAAATTATTGAATTATATTTGAAGCAGGGATTTTTAAACCAATTCATAAAAACAGAGTTGTAAATAATCTCAAAAAGATTAGATTTGAATGCACATTTTTTTTGGTAACTCACAAAGATAAATAAATCAATTTCAATACAATAATTATAGAAATCAAACTTAAAGTTAAGTTTTAATGTTTATAAAAATGCTAAAAAGTAGTGTGGTAATATAAATTGATAATATATTAGCTTAAAAAATATTCAATATGCAAAAAACAGTTCTTTATTTGATAATGATTCTTTTCGTAATGGTCGGTTGCAGTAAAGACGACCAGCCTGCAGAGGTTTATGAATACAACAAAAACAACCTCTTGGGAAAATATTCTTTGACTTCGTGGAAAGTTGAAGAAACCATAATCGAGGAGGTTCGCGGATTTGAAGTGAAGACCACCACGGTCTTAATTGGAGATACATTTGATATGTATTTTACTTTTAACGATGACAACACTCTTGTTTCTGATGGTGCATTTAGAGTTACTGAAACCGTTACGCAAAACAATCAATCAGTTGACAGTACTTATATCATAGTGCTGAATCAGGAAGTTGTCGATTATGTGGTTCGGGCTTCTTTAAACGAGTTGCAAATAGACGGAGTTGATTATGATGTGAATAATTTCAAACCGAGAGGATTTGATTTAAATCATCATGACATTACGATTGAGGATGATGTTCAAAGGGAAATTTCAATTCAAGTTTCGCTACAACAATAATTTAAGTTATCAAGAAAATCCCGCCTAATGCGGCGATAGAGATAAGCATCCATAAAATAATTCCCAAAGCCATCGGTTTCCAACCGGCGGCTTTTATTTTTTCAATCGAAAGTCCCGCCCCGATTAAAAATAAAGTAAGTACCAATAAAGATTTAGAAACCGTAACAATTCCCTGATTCAGTGCTTCGGGAATCGGTAAATAGGTGTTTAGGACAATGGCAACGATAAAAAGAAAAATAAAATAGGGAATCTTAATTCCTTTTCCTTCGCCTTTAAACATAAACATAGAAAAGAAGGAGAGCGGAATAATCCACAAAGCTCTGGCAAGTTTTACGGTGGTTGCAATTTTCAAGGCTTCATCTCCGTAAGTATGAGCCGCACCAACCACAGAGCTTGTGTCGTGAATGGCGATAGCACTCCACAAACCGAATTGCTGTTGCGAGAGCATCAGCCATTTTCCGATAACGGGAAAAATCAATAATGAAATGGAATTCAATAAAAAAATCACCCCCAGAGAAATTGAAATATCTTTTTCCGTTGCGCGTATAATCGGTGCAACTGCTGCAATGGCACTTCCGCCGCAAATAGCAGTTCCCGAACTGATTAAATGACTGCTTTTGGATTCCATCCGAAGCATTTTGCCTAACAGAAAACCAAAAATAAGTGTGAGGACGATGGAACCGAGCGTCAGGAAAAAACCGTCTTTACCGGCATTGATTGCCTGTTCTAAATTCATGCTGAAGCCCAATCCGACAATGGCAGTTTTTAAAAGCCAATTGAGAACAGTTTTGTTTAACGTTGGGAAAGGATGACCTAAAAAATAAGTGAATAAAAACCCGCCTACCAACGCAGTCGGACTGTTTACGTATCCCAAAATACACAGGGCAACTATAATAAAGAACAAAACTTTTGAAATCGCTTCTTTGTGATTTTGAGTTAGGTTCATAGTGAATTTAGCCGTGGTTTGAAGGATGTTTAATTTAAACCCTACGAAGATACAATACTTTTACAAGACATCAGTCTGCATTTTCTGCAAGAGACAAGATATAATATTTATTTGTATTATAATGAAAATCAATGGGTTTCATTTTGATTTAATTTGAAATCAAATTTATTACAAACCGTTTATGGCTTGATTGAAATTTTATTCTAATAGGGATGATGAATTATATGAAAAACAAAATTTATTTGTTAATTTTAGAAGTAAATAAACCTAAAAACACATCGTTATGGAGACAGGTGATAAAATATTAAGATAGTCTATGGAAAGTCGTGTGTGGTGGGCTTTGCGACATAATGCAAAACAAGAACGCGAATACAGAGAGCAGCAAGCAGGGCGGTGGAAAAAGATAATTCGTAAAAATCCGATTAAAAGTTTTATCGAACTAAAGTTTGGAAAACGAAAAGAGGATTGAATGCGTTATCCCCATTATGCTTCACAGATTTTATAATCCCCTCAAAAGGGATGGTGTTTTTTTTTGTCAAATTTTTAGAATAATATTTTTTGGTTTGTTTGCTTATAGCTTCGGTTAATTATCAGTTTTTATTGGAATGATTTTTTTTGAATCAATAACCTGAAATTTTATTTACCCAATACAAAACATTATGTCGTCCCGTTTTTATATGTTTGATATCCTAAAAATCACGCTCATGAATTTGTATTTTACCTCAATCAAATATTATTTTTTTATTGTTATTCCGGTTATATTTATGTCTTGCGGAGCTGCCAAAAATGGTTCGGATTCCAATCATTCGCTTGAAGGATCTTTTTGGCTATTGCAAACCCTTGAAGGAAAAACAATAAGTCATCCGGACGATCCGCGCCCCATCGGTTTTGAACTTCAGGAAACGGAAAATAGGATTGTCGGTTTTGGAGGATGCAATAATTTTTTTGGAACATACAGTTTGACACAACCGGATAAAATTGATTTTTCACCAATAGGCGCTACCAAAATGGCTTGTTTGATGACTACATTTAACGAAAATGACTTCTTTGCTGTCTTTGACAAAACAACTCATTATAATATAAGAGATGGAATTTTAACGCTTTTCCAAGGCGATAAAGAATTGGCTACTTTAAAAGCAAGCAAAACAGTTTCCGAATAAGAACTGTTCTTTTATCTTATTGCGGATAGATGATAATCTTAGAATTTTGCTCAAAGTGTCTTTCCAATTTAGAAGGAAGTTTGTCCAAATGATGATTGTGTGAAACATATTCCTCTCGTGCTGAAACCATAATTATAAAATCCGTATCTGTGATTTTTCGAGAAAGAATCAGGAAATCATCCCAATCGACAAATTCATTAAAGTCCACAGACAATCCGAGTTTGTTTTTGGAAGCAAATTCTTTTATGGCATCGTACGTTTCTTGAGTACTATTCAACGTCAATGGGATTGAAAGTTCTATGGATAATTTAATCATTTTATTCACCCATAAATCGAAGCCTTCTTCTAATTCGGCGTTCACAGGAACAATTAGAAATATTTTTTTATGATTGCCGAGGGGAATTTTAAAATCTCCGATAAACAAAGTTTTATTGGTGTTATTCAAGATGCTTTCCATCTTATTCCCAATGATTTTGTCTAAAAAACCTGTTTTTTGAGGCCATCCCAGAAGAATAATATCTGCCATAATTTCTCTGGCACTTCTGGAGATTCCACTTGCGGCATTGTGATCAATCGAGGCTGAAACTGACACATTTGTATCGGATGCGGTGGTTTCTGCAACAAATTTTTCCAATTCGTTTTTTGCTTTGACAATGGTTTTTTCCGCTTCATCGGTATTTGGAACCACCGTCAATAATGAAAGCGGATTTGAGGAGCGTTTATCTTTAATAAGAACAGCAAAATCCAATACTTTTTCGATATTAACAAGATTTGCAATTGGAATTAAAATTTGCTCTTCTTTACCGCCTGCATTTAATTCATAAACATCATATTCTTCTGAATCTCTAACAACGCCTTTGGCAGCTCCCGACGTTACAAATGAAGCAATAAGACAAGAAACCAGAATAATAATAACCGTTGCATTCAGAATATTTTCATCTACAATTCCTGCGTCAAAACCGACTTTAATTACTGCCAATGTTGCTGCTGCGTGAGCCGCACTCAAACCAAAAATCAAATTTCGCTGATTGTATGTAAATTTAAAAGTGAGCTGCGTCAATAAAGCAGCCAGCCATTTTCCTAAGAGTGCTGCCACGGTAAGAACTCCTGCAATAACGAGTGCTGTCCATCCGGTAAAAATAACGCTGACATCCACCAGCATCCCGACACTGATGAGGAAAAATGGAATAAATAACGAATTTCCTATAAATTCAATTCGGTTCATTAATGCCGATGAACTCGGGATAAGTTTGTTAAGTGCCAATCCTGCGGCAAATGCTCCGATAATCGATTCCAAGCCGGCAATTTCTGCTAAAAAAGCTGAGAAAAACACAATGGATAACACGAAGATGTAGTGCGAATGTTTTTCACTTTCCAATTTTCTGAAAAACCATTTTGCAATCCGGGGAACGAGCAAAAACATGACTAAGGAGTACAGAATAAATGAAATTATCAGCCTGATCCAGAATTCCTGTGTCAATCCGCCTGATTGAGAGCCAAGAATGATTGCCAATAATATTAAAACCGCAGTATCCGTTAAAATGGTACCTCCCACAGTTATTGCAACGGCTTTATCTTTTGAAATGCCGAGCCTGCTCACCAGCGGATAAGTTAACAAAGTATGCGTGGCAAACATACTTGCGACCAACAAACTTGCAGCAAAGTCAAAATTGGAATCCCACATGCTCAAAACATAATAACACAGCGGGAAACCGATGCCTAAGGGAATAATAAAGGTGTAAATTCCGAAAACGATGCTTTTGTTTCTATGCGCTTTAAACTGATTCAAATCGAGTTCCAGACCGGCGATAAACATAATATAAAGCAATCCGATGGTAGAGAAAATATCGACAAATTCATTCTGTTCGAGGATGTTGAAGCCATACGGACCAATGATGATTCCTGAGATTATCAAACCGATAATTCCCGGAATTTTAATTCGTTGGAGGAGTAAAGGTGCTAAAAGAATAATTGCTAAAACGAGAGAAAAAATCAATACCGGATTGTGAAAAGGCAATTGAAATTCTTCGATAAGTTGATGAAAAATTACTTCCATGATTATATGGTTTAGCGTTAGGGCTGATTTCCAACAATAATAAGGTATAATCTAATATTGCTTGCAGCTACGAAACCTTGCGAAAATAAAAAAAAACTTCAACAGATATCATTCTTTTTATAAAATCTATGAAAATAATAGTTGTTTTAAGTTGCTTTTATGAATTATAAAAATAAGAATGCAACAGTTGGTCTCATCTACAATCTATTTCTTCGGAGAGTTGCCTTGTTTTAATTAAAAAGTTGATTTAAAATAGCAAGAGAACGCGGTTTCTGAAATCCGCTAATATGTAGTTGATAATAAGAAATCAGGAGTTCTAACAATTGTTTTCGTTGATTTTTAGAGAGGTGGATTGACGAACTTTCTTCATAATTCTTACTTAAAAATTGTTTTAAGTGACCAACAACTTCGCCTTCAATGGTATAGATGTCTGATTTGTAATTTTGAAAAATTCCTTCGGCGATATTAAAAAACGGAAAATCACGATGTGTAACCTCTGGATAAAATCCTAAGAATGAACTGAGGTTCAACATAAAAGCAATATGGAAATTTGCAAAAGAATCGCTGTTGTCAATCCAATAAAAAGAATTGGAAAGGAATTCAAAAAGCTCGGGATTTGCTTGTTCTTCTTTAATCGAACTCTTTAAAATTTCTGATATAAACACGGCGACACTTGATTTAAGAACATTGGTGTGGAGCGTTCTGTATAAATAATGAGTTTTAACTTCCTTTAAATATTCTAAATTACCTTTTTCCTTATGATTCGCTACAACATACAACTGTGACAAAGGTTGAAATAAAGCGGGTGAAAATGTCCGTCGTTTTGTTTTGAGAATGTTTTTCAGCATATAGGATTTTATCCCGGCTACTTCTGTAAAACAAGTGACAATTAAATCGGCTTCACCATATTTTATAGAACTGATTACAAGTGCTTTTGTTTTGATAACCATTACCTTATAATCATCACTTTGGCTACTTTGGTTTCTTGATTATCTTCTGTGGCAACCATAATAAAATAGACTCCCGAACGGACTTTGTATTTTCCAAAAGCTGTAGTATCCCATTGAATACTTCCCCCTTGTGAAGTGGTTTCATAAACTAAATTTCCTGCCACGTCGGTGATTTTCACATTGGCTTGAGAAGTAAGTCCGTCGATGGTTACAAATCCTTGGAATCCCGGTCGCACAGGATTGGGAAATGCACGGAGGCGTTCTAAAGTATTTCGAGGAGCGGTAGCTGTTCCTTTGTAAGCTACCAATCCTTGGGTAGTTGCAAAATAAACCATTCCGGTTTCCGGATCGATAGCAACATCCTGAACATTGTTGGAAGGTAAAGGAGAGTTGTCTTTGTTAAACCGCAGTAAGGTTTCTTGTCCGTTAGGGGTTACATAAAAAACACCAGAACTTGCTGTAGCTATCCATTTATTGTTTGAGCCGTCAACTTCAATTGCCGTTATCGATTGTTGATACATCAATTCCTGAGGGACGCCGTTTTCCATAATAATAATCGGTTGTGAATCGCGAAGACCTCCATCAAAAAATGCAGCAGGACTGTGTATCAATCTCAGTCCTCGGAGTGTTCCTACCCACAATCTGTTTTGCATATCAACAGCAAGGGCTCGTACGTTATGGGAAGGTAAATTCCCATTGCCTTGATTTTCTCCAATTTTATTGATAATTTGCCTATTCGGATCATATCCGAACAATCCGTTTCCATAAGAACCAAAAAACACATATCCTTCTCGGGAAATTACAAGTTTTGTCAATGCTATTTCGCTGGCGGGGTCTGCTATAAAATTAGATAAATCAACTTTTCTAAATTGACCTTCGGGTGAAAGTCGTATCAAACCTTTGTCGGTTCTGCTCTGAACAAACCATAAATTTCCATCTCTGTCAAATGCTGAGCCGTAAATTCGAATTCCGGCGTCCGCTCCGAGATTTATCCGTTCCAAAGGACTGTTAGTTTCATCATAAAGAATTGTTGGTTCTCCATTTTCCAATTTGAGAAGTCCTTTTTGAAAAGAACTCATATAAACTTCCTCGGGATTGTTTGGATTAATCGTAGCTTTCATAAGATTTGTCGGTTCTTTTCCGCCTACAGCTCGGCTCAGGGATTCGTATGAAATATTATTCCACACAGAATCCTTAAGTTGACTCACTCCATACCTTGTCAACGGATAGGGGTTAAAGTGAATTGTAGTTTCCCCAAATACTACCCAAAGCTGTCCTGCAGTTGTATCAAGACCGAAAGGACGATTGCGAATAGGACCGTTGGGCAAAATTTGAGTTGCCGATTGATTGCCAAAAGTTGCAATTAACAATCCGTCTTCTATGGTTCCTAAATAAAAATTATTGTCAAATGCTATTCCCGAATCTAATTCTAAACTCTGACCGTTTGCACTTGTCAATTCCTGAATCAGATTAAATCCATTTGCATAAGCATAGATGCCGGAAGTAGTGGTAATAATTAAAGCTTCATCCTGATTTCTAAATTGTTTAATCGGACTTTGAAAATTTCGAACTGTTAATAATGACCCGTTGTTGTTCAATCTTGAAACGTTATTATCCAAAGAAGCAACGTACAAGTCATCTCCCAGCTTTTCTATACCAAGAAAATTTCCACTGGTTACTAAATCCCAATTGTTAAAATCAATTAGATTTCTGTCATCGATACGTCCGCGTCTTATTCCCCAGTCCGGGCTACTTGCGTAAATATATGAATTGGAAACAGTGGTTTGTGAAATTCTTGATTCCGAACCGCCTTGACCTATAAAATAGGTATCTCCAAATTCCAATCGGTTTAAATCAAAAACAGTGATGCCGAAATCAGTGGAAATATATAGTTTATTGTCGTGTTCGTAGAAGTGATTAATCGTTTTTTTATCAGGAGCGATGGTTTGTTTTTCAACAATATCCACAATTTGCCTTACCTTAATTTCTCCGTCTTCTTTGCTGATGAGATTAATGAGTCCGTTTTTATATCCAACTATAATCACATTATTTTGTTCGCTATAATGGATAACAGAAATAAATTCTCCGGACAAACCATCGATAGTTGTGTAGGTTTCAATTGCTTGTGAAGCTATGTCGTATTTGAATACTGCGTTTTCCGCAGCGACATATAAATTGTTTTCGGAGCGAACAATGTCTTTAATATTGGCATAAGAAAAATGTCCAATCCATTGTCTTTGAAATTCTTGTGCGGACATCACAAAAGAAACAAAAAAAACAACGATGGAAAGAGCCCGACGATTCATAAATATATTTTGCTGATTAAACATGCTAAAATAAACTTTATTATGCAGACTAATTAAAAAAAACGTCTTTCAATATCTAAAATGTGGTTTTATAGAAAAATTGAATTCAAAAACAAACAAGTACACATTCAAAAGTTTTGTAATTGTAAAGAAAAAGATTTAACCATTGTGATTTATTATTCATTTGTTTTTTAAAAGCGAAGTATCGATAAAAATAAATAAGTTGCAATGAATTTTGACTAATTTTTTATATTCAATAATAAAATCTTCTATTTTATTTTAACACCGAAGTTGTTTTTATATATTTGTACCGTCTCTACCCAAACCAAAATTATAAATGAAGGCAAAAATACTTTTTGTAACGGTACTCTTCACTATATTAAGTGTGCGAGATGCTCATAGTCAGATATTCCATGAAATTGGGGGTTTTATAGGTCCTGTGGCAATGTACTCAGATTATGGACAAAGAAATAACTTTGAAACCAACATCGGAAATACCGGAATAGGAGGAGGTATTGTTCACTATTTGAATTTTTCTTATGGAAGAAAAACTGATTTTAACCTTCATTTTATGGTTAGAAATGAGTTTTCCCTTCACAGTACCAATTTAAAACATTATGGAGAATGGGTAGCTCCTGAAAGAACATCAGAAGGTGCAGAACAATTAAGAGCGATGCATGGTTCTACAACTGTATTTGAATTTGGCTCGCATTTGGAATATCATCCCAGAGATATTTATTCATTTTCGTATGGTTCTTATGTGCTTGATCCTTTTATAGGGATAGGTTTAAATGCTGTATTTTACAGTCCAAAAGTAACGTCAGATTTGGGACGAATCAATACACCGCAAACTACTCCTGTTAAATATTATAACGCTTTTAAAACCGGAAGTTCTACCACATTTGCAATTGTAGGAACTATTGGAACACGATATAAACTGAATCAGGAAAGTGATTTGATGTTGATGCTCAGATGGCAATATTATTTTAGTGATTGGGTGGACGGTCTTAATCCCAGTTTTGAAAATAACAAAACCATAGAAGTCCCCGAGAACAAATCAAATGATTGGTTGTTTGGGATTAATTTCGGGTATATTTACTATCTGAATTAGACAAGTTAATATTTATGCTATTCAATAGTGTGTAAAACTGTTGATTTTACAATTTAAAAATTAATACATAAAAAAATCTCTCGAAATCAAATTCCGAGAGATTTTTTATTTTAAGAAAACGTATGGATTATTCTAAAGCCTGTTTTAAATCAGCAATCAAATCATCGATGTCTTCTATTCCAACACTCAGTCTGATTAAGGAATTCAACACTCCTGTTTTTTCGCGTTCTTTTTTAGGAATACTGGCATGTGTCATGCTGGCCGGATGACCTGCTAAGCTTTCAATGCCACCGAGACTTTCTGCCAAAGTGAAAACTTTTAGTTTTTCTACAATTTTGATGGCTTGGTCGTAATCATTTCCTTTTGTTGAAAAAGAGAGCATGCCACCAAAATCTTTCATTTGTTTTTTTGCAATTTCATGATTCGGATGGGTTTCTAAACCTGGCCAAAATACCTTCTCGATTTTTGGATGTGAGTCTAAAAATTCTGCAACTGCTCGTCCATTTTCACAATGGCGTTGCATTCTTACATGAAGCGTTTTAATGCCGCGAAGCACTAAAAAACTATCTTGAGGACCACAAACGGCGCCGCTTGCATTTTGAATAAAATACAACCGATCTGCCAGCTCTTTGTCATTCACCACAAGCGCTCCCATAACAACATCACTGTGCCCGCCCAAATATTTTGTCGCACTGTGCATAATAATATCGGCTCCTAAATCTAATGGTTGTTGCAAATACGGAGTAGCAAAAGTGTTGTCAACAGCAAAAAGGATGTTTTTTTCTCTTGCAATTTTACCAATGGCTTCGATGTCGATGATATTTAACATCGGATTTGTAGGCGTTTCTATCCAGATTAATTTTGTTTTTGAAGTAATATAATCTTGAACAGATTCGGCTTTTTCCATTCCGATAAATTGAAATTTAATTCCGAATTTTTCAAAAACCTGTTTAAAAAGCCTATAAGTTCCTCCGTACAAGTCATTGATTGAGATAACTTCATCGCCGGGTTCCAATAATTTTATAACTGCATCAATGGCAGCAAGACCACTTGAAAATGCAAGTCCGTATTTTCCATTTTCAATACTTGCAAATGAGCGTTCCAAAGCTGAACGAGTAGGATTTCCGCTGCGCGAATATTCAAAACCTTTATGACCTCCCGGAGTGGATTGGGCATAAGTTGAAGTTTGATAAATTGGAGGCATTACAGAACCATAGGCAGGATCAGCATTTTCTTGTCCGCCGTGAATGGCTTTTGTGTTAAATTTCATAAGTTTAAATTTTTAAATAAATAATTTTAAAAGTTTCAAAAATCTTGTAAAAATCGATATATTAACTGCGCCACAGCCAACAATCATTTAATATATCTTTTACAGATTATATACATTTGACTGTTTAAATTTGACCTGATACAAAGATACTGGTTTCAAATGGGACTATTAAATCATTAACTGCCTTTCTATGTTTAAAAAGAATACATTATCAATACTTTATCTATTTTTTATATTTTTTACAAGTTGCCAAAAAGAGGAGCCCATAATAACTTGGGAAGCTAAAAGTTTCACAGAAAAAGAGATGGAATTATGCAATGAGATTCTGTGTCCTGAAATTACTGTTGAATATCTTTATTTTAAAGGAGATGAACTTACGACTTCAAAAATTAATGAGAAAATAAGCAAGTTTATTATTAATGCCTTAGAATTAAATCCTGAAACTCCGTCCACTGCAAAAAGCATTGAAGAAGCAACACGAAATTTAGCTGAAACATACTATAGCGATTTACAAGAATTTCCCGATATGGTCGGTAAGTATGTGGTTCAAATACGAATAAAAGAACTGTATGCCGATTCCGAAATAATTTCATTGGAAATGTACCAATATCTTTATTCCGGAGGCGCTCATGGTTATGGGAGTACCCGTTTTATGAATCTTGATCCAAGAACAGGAACAGAATATTCTATGAATGATGTTTTTAACAATACGGAAAGCTTTAAAGCTTATGCCGAAACAAAATTTCGTAAAGATCAAGGAATTCCTTTGGATGCATCTATCAACGAAACCGGATTTTGGTTTGAAGATGACACTTTTTCGTTGCCTTCCAGTTTTGGTTTTACTTCGGACAGCCTTATTTTTATTTACAATCAATATGATATTGCAAGTTATGCAGATGGTGCTTTTGAATTGCGATTGAGTAAAAAAGAAACAGAAGAATTTTTAAGAAGTTTGAAGTAATTTCCTGCGTTTACAAATATTAATCTGCACTAAGCATTTTAAAATCTTAAATGAACAATCGCAATTTAGCTTTAATAGCGGCTACAGCTACAGAAACTATTTACGGAATAAATCACACCATAGCCAAAGGATTAATGCCGCAAGTTATTCAGCCGGAAGGATTTATTCTGCTGCGTGTGGGCGGTGCCGCTTTGTTGTTTTGGACGTTGAGTTTGTTTGTCAAAAGTGAACCTATTGAAAAAAGAGATTGGCTTCGCATTCTGGCGTGTGCTATTTTTGGAATGGTTCTCAATATGTTGATGTTTTTTAAAGGCCTCAGCCTTTCAACACCAATTAACAGTGCCGTTTCAATGACGGTAACACCGATTTTACTCTTGATTTTATCTGCTTTTTTATTAAAAGAAAAAATATCTTGGTTGAAAGCAGTGGGAATTTTAATCGGTCTTTCAGGAGCGCTTATTTTAATTATGTTTCAGAAAAAGACACAATTTAATGCGCCAAATATTCCACTGGGAAATTTGTTGTTTATTCTCAATGCCATTTCGTATGCTTTTTATATTATCCTGGCAAAACCGCTTATTGGCAAATACAAACCCGTTACGTTGTTGAAATACTTCTTTTTAATCTCTTTGATAATCAATCTGCCGATTGGTTTTAAACAGGTGTCAGAAGTAGCTTGGATTGAATTAAATACAACAGAAATCGGGCAGCTTATGTTTGTAGTAATTGCCACCACATTTTTCACTTACTTATTAAATATTTTCGCGCTGAAACGACTCAGCCCTTCAACATTAGGCGTTTTTATTTATCTGCAACCGTTAGTAGCAACAATTTTTGCTGTTTTTGTTGGAGCCGATACATTGACGCCCATCCGGATAGCAGCAGGATTTCTTATTTTTATCGGGGTTTATCTCACTACCATTAAAAGAAAGTCACGGCTTAAAATCCATTAAATCTACTGGCTTTTGGTTGAATGCGCGCGTGTCTTTGGAAGTAAGTATTTTAAAATTTGCTGTCTTTTCAAATGCATTAAAACGCTCTAAAAATTCTTTTGGAAGTCCCGTTGTTTTTCGGGTTACCATATTTATCCAGCCACCCATCATCTCACAACGCGCGATATTTTCTCCTTTGTGATTGTAAAAATCATGAGAAAAATTAAAAAATCTGCCGTCTTCAGCCATTCCATTTAATTTTAAAGAAACATAAATGGGTTTTCCGGGAAAAACTTCTTTAAAATAATAGATGTGTTCATAAAAAGCGACCGGCCCCAAATCGTATTTCATCAAACTTTCCTGACCCAATCCTTTCTCCATGAGAAAACTCATTCGGGTATGGCTCATATAATCGATATAAGCACTGTTTCTAAGGTGTCTGTTTGCATCTACATCACTCCAGCGGATTTCAAATTTTTTTAAAAACATATTTTTTAACAAAGATAAGGTCTTTTTCTGTTTAGATTGAGGAAAGTTAATAACACAAATTGGCACTCAAAAAAGAATCTGAGGCTAACGAATGCTTTTTCATACCTTTGTAGTTTTTTACAAACTCGTTTTATGATAGAATCTATGACAGGTTATGGTAAGGAAGTAATTCATTTGCCATCAAAAACCATTAGCATTGAAATTAAATCTTTAAATAGTAAAGGTTTGGATATTAATGCACGAATTCCCACCGCTTATCGCGAAAAAGAATTAGAAATAAGAGATAAAATTGCCAAGGCATTAAAACGAGGAAAAATTGAATTGACAATTTCCATTGATATAACCGGTGAGATGGTACGTACCCAAATTAATAAATCGGTCGTAAATCAATACATCCGTCAATTGGCGGATATCGTTAATGGTGATCCCTTGGAATTATTAAAAATGGCAGTGCGAATGCCGGACTCGATGAATGCACAAGCAGAAACCTTAGATGAAAAGGAATATGAAAAATTACTTTCTGCTTTGAATAAAGCAATAAAAAGGATTAACGATTTTCGGGTTTATGAAGGAAAAATTCTTGAAAAAGATTTTAAACTCCGTATAAAAAATATCGAATCATTATTAGTAGAAATAGAGAAAATAGACAGCGGACGTATCGATGCAGTACGGAATCGGTTGTATAAAGGTGTGTCGGAACTCAAAGAAGGAATCGATGAAAATAGATTTGAACAAGAACTGATTTTTTATTTAGAAAAGTTTGATATTACTGAAGAGAAAGTACGATTAAAATCGCATTTAAACTACTTTATAGAAGTGCTAAAAAGCAAAGAGTCCAACGGAAAAAAACTTGGTTTCATCCTTCAGGAAATCGGGAGAGAAATTAATACAATCGGAAGCAAAGCCAATGATGCTCCCATTCAACAATTGGTTGTTCAGATGAAAGATGAATTGGAAAAGATGAAAGAACAGACAATGAATATTCTTTAATAAGTTAGGTTATTGTAATGAAAAAAAATAAAGGAGGTAAATTAATTGTTTTTTCCGCTCCTTCCGGAAGTGGAAAAACCACAATCGTTCGTCATTTGTTAAAACGTGAGGAATTAAATTTGGGTTTTTCTATTTCTTGTACTTCACGAGAGCCGCGTGAGAATGAAGTTGACGGAGAAAATTATTATTTTATTTCACTCAAAGAATTTAAGCAGCATATTAAAAACGATGATTTTCTGGAATGGGAGGAAGTTTATCGCGATAATTTTTACGGAACATTAAAAACTGAAGTAGAACGGCTGTGGGCAATGGGAAAAAATGTAATTTTTGATATTGACGTTGTGGGCGGTTTGCGGATTAAGAAGAAATATCCGGAACAAACTCTGGCAGTTTTTATAAAACCTCCAAGCATTGACGAATTAAAAATTCGTTTAAAGAAAAGAAAAACAGAAAACGATAATAAAATCAATATGCGGATAGCCAAAGCATCTGTTGAACTTGCTACCGCACCTCAGTTTGATAAAATCATCAAGAATTACAACCTTGAAGACGCTTTGGAAGAAGCTTATAATTTAGTTTATGACTTTGTAAACAATGAGTAAAACAAAAGAAATAGGTTTGTTTTTCGGAACGTTTAATCCCGTTCATATCGGTCATTTAATCGTTGCCAATTACATGGCGGAATATACAACTATGGATGAAGTTTGGTTTGTCATTACACCACACAATCCGCTCAAGAAAAAGAAATCTTTATTAGAAGATTTTCACAGACGAGAAATGGTCGATATGGCTTTGGAAAGTTATCCGAAGCTTAAAGTCAGTACTGTTGAATTTGGAATGCCACAACCCAATTATACTGTTAATACAATGGTTATTCTTGAAGAAAAACATCCAAATTACAGATTCTCACTTATTATGGGAGCGGATAATTTAAAAAGTTTACCTAAGTGGAAAAATTATGAGGTTTTGCTGAGTAATTATAAAATATACGTATATCCGAGGCTGTCTAATGAAGGAACTATCGCAGAGTTTTATGATTATGAAATAGAAAAAACAGATTCTTCGGGGATTTATAAAGTTGAAGCGCCCATTATTGAACTCTCGTCAACATTTGTTAGAAAAGCGATAGCTTCAAAAAAAGAAGTACGTCCTATGCTTTCAGAAAAAGTTTGGGAGTATATAGATTTAATGAATTTTTACAAACCAAAAGCAAAAATAAATTAATACGATGTCAGACACATTAAAATACGCCGTATTGGGAGGAGGTAGCTGGGCAACAGCAATTGTTAAAATGCTTGCCGAGAATCTTCAAGAAGTAGGATGGTATGTGCGTAATGAGGAGGCTGCAGAATTTATTCGAATCCATGGATTTAATCAAAACTATTTAAGTTCCGTTGAATTTGATTCAGAGCAATTGGTGATAAGTTCTGATATTAATGAGATAGTCGCTTATGCTGATTATTTAATTTTTGCTATTCCGTCTGCATTTTTAGAAAATGAACTTCAAAAGATTACAAGTTCTTTGGAGGGCAAGGTTATATTTTCTGCCATTAAAGGAATTGTTCCTGAAACGAGCATGATTGTAGGCGATCATTTTAATACACATTATAAGGTTCCTTTCAGCAATATAGGAGTCATCACAGGTCCTTGTCATGCGGAAGAAGTTGCTTTGGGTCGGTTGTCATATTTGACCATTGCCAGTGCAGATATGGACAAAGCCGAGATTATGGCAAATGTGTTGCGAAGTGAATTTATTCGATGCACCACCAGTGATGATGTTTTGGGTACTGAATATGCTGCGGTGCTTAAAAATATTTATGCCGTTGCGGCGGGAATTGCTCATGGGCTCGGTTATGGTGATAACTTTCAAAGTGTGCTGATGAGCAATGCGATTCGTGAAATGAAAAAATATGTAAGAAAAGTCCATAAAAATAAAAGAGACATCGACGGCTCTGCCTATTTAGGCGATTTGCTCGTGACCGGTTACAGCACTTTTAGTCGCAATCGATTGTTTGGCACTATGATAGGTAAAGGTTATACTGTAAAAAGTGCGCAAATGGAACTCAATATGATTGCAGAAGGATACTACGCAGCCCGAAGTGCTTACTTGCTCAATCAGCAAAGAGGAAAGAAAAAGGCGAAAACTCCGATATTAAATGCTGTATATGAAATCCTTTACGAAAAGAAATCTCCGACGAAAGTGATTAAAAAATTAACAGAAAAGCTCGATTAAGTGTTGAAATTTTTAGGTTAAAAATTTTTTTGATAAAAAAATTAAACTTACTTTTGCATTTATAAAAGCAATAGAATAATACATCCCCAATTCTATTATTTCCCCCAAAAAATTTTGTTATTACGCTGATTAATTAATACCTGAAAATAGAGTTAAAGACAACTTGTGTTTTCTAATATTAATAATCAACATTGATTTTAATCTATAATGAATTATTAATTTTTAATATTATGAGTGGGAAACTATTTTCTTTAAAAAAGACTTTTCTAATTGGTTTATCGGCATTGCTTGTGAATTTTTCATGGGCTTCTATTGAAAACGGGAAAGCAAATGAGCTCTTCACTGCTGCTGTTTTAGCGAATGTTTACGTATACGAAAACGGTAGTTGGTCTCCTTCAAATCCAGATGGTATTAGTACAGAGGCAGATGACATTGTTGTTAAGGACAGTGAGTTTACATTTTACGGGACAGTAAACGTAAGACATTTAACTATTGAGAGCGGCGCTACCTTAAATATTCAAGGAGTAATTAATCTTTATGGTAACTTAAACATTCAAGGCAATCTTGTTTTTAAAAGCGGTCCTGGATATACAGGTGAATTAGGACATGTAGAACCTTTAGCTACAATTACCGGAGAAGCTACTGTAGAACAATATTTTCAAAATAAGAGATCCTACAGAATGCTGTCTTCAGCAGTAACAACTACAACTTCAATTCACGACAATTGGCAAGAAGGCGCTACGAGTAATACGCATAATCCGTCACCTGGTTATGGCACACACATCACCGGAACTACAATAGATCAAACAGATGGATTTGATGCCACCCAAACCGGAAATGCTTCCATGTTTACTGTTGATATTGCGACGCAGCAGTTTGTGTCTGTACCAAATACTGATGTAAAAACACTTCAAGCCGGAAAAGCTTATTTAATGTTTATTCGCGGAGATCGTTCAGTAGGTTTAACAGACAATACATCTTCAAGTGCGACCACACTTCGCGCAAAAGGAGCCCTTAGAAGAGGAACTGCTATTCAAATGTTCAATTCGACTACTGCCGGACAATATGTAATGTTTGGAAACCCGTATCAAAGTTGTGTGAATATTGCCAATGTTCTGGCAGAATCCGAAAATTTAAATCCTACATATTATTATGTATATGATCCAACCATTAATACCCACGGAGGCTATGTGGCAGTATCTCTTCCTTCAGGAACTAATGTATCAAGCTCCACCGCCGGTAAATATTTACAACCGGGTCAGGCAGCACAAGTGGAAGTTTTAACTGATGGCATTTCGGGAATAGCTTTTTCAGAATATCACAAAGCTGCAGGAAATTTAACTTCATACAGTTTCGGAAATAACAGATTATCAGATGAGAATATGATAACCGTTCAATTATTCACTGCCGATAAGTATGCAAATGGAGAATCAGTACAAGATGGCATTGGAATCTTATTTGATGATAATTATAGTAATGCTATTGATATGTATGATGCTAAAAAGCTTATGAATTTTGGTGATAATTTAGCACGAGTTAATGACGGTACTTATTTAAGTATAGAAAGACGTGAAATGCCGCAAGCAGAAGAGATGTTAGAATTATATGTTGCCGATTACACAACTTCAGATTATGTTTTTAAAATTATCGTTGATGGACTTGAATTCAGCACCATCTACTTGGTAGATAGTTATACAGGTGATAAAACTTTGTTGTCCACAGGAGAACACACATACACATTTCAAGTGACACAAGATGCGTCTAGCATAGCTTCAGACCGTTTTTATATTCACGTTGAAGAGTCATTGTTGAATAATCAAGTAGTAACTTCTTTGGAAAATATGACTCTTTATCCAAATCCGGTTATTGATAATTATCTTTATTTAAGCACTCCGCAATTGTTTGGTCATGAGCTTGATATTCGTATTAACGATATGTTGGGAAGACAAATCCAATCAACTCCGGTTACTGTTACAGGAAATAAATTAAGAGTGGATTTTCAAGAAAGTTTACCTAAAGGAATTTATATGTTGACTGTAGAATCCAATATTGGAAATCAAACTTTCCGATTTATAAAGAAGTAACATAGATAACTAACTGATTAAATTTAAAAAGCCGATTTTCACGAATCGGCTTTTATAATTTTAGCTTGCTAAATGTTTGAAATACTTGGATGAAAAGCATGGGAACAACTAACAATATTCTTGTAAGATACCGATTAAATCGTTAGAAGTTTGTATTCCTGTTTGTCTCCACTTCATTTCACCGTTTAAGTATATTATATGTGTAGGCACATCTTTAATTTTCAATGCTTCGGAGAGTTCTTTGTTTTTGTCAATGTCAATTTTTACAATACGGGCTTTATCTCCAAAATCAGTTGCTACAGCCTGAAGAACAATATTCATTTCTTGACAAATCAGGTTTTCTTCATCGCAAAAGTGCAAAAGAACTGGAATTGAGGACTCAATTAACTCTCCAAATTTTGACATATCAATGTATTAAATGAATTAGATTTACAAATATAATATTTCAGTTTTATAAATTAAGATTCTACTTTTCTTTTCTTTCTTAATTCAATTACTGTAATCTCCGGCCAGATTCCAACCCTTCCCGGATAAGCAATATAACCAAAACCTCTGTTTACATTGAGGAATCGATTGTTCTTTGGATGGACGTACATCCCTGCCCAATATTTATAACGCCATTTTGCCGGACTCCATTTTAAAAATCCGGGAATTTCAATTCCAAATTGCATTCCGTGCGTATGACCGCTTAAAGTAAGATGGAAATTTTGCGGATTTTCTTTTACTTCTTCTTCCCAATGGGTAGGATCGTGGCTTAAAAGGACTTTGAAATCTTTATCCAACAATCCTTCTGCAGCTTGTTTTAAATCCCCTTTTTTAATAAATCCCAATCCCCAATTTTCTACTCCTACGATTGCAATTTGCTCTTCTTCTCTTTTAATGCGAACGTGTTCATTTAATAGGAGTTTCCATCCCATTTCCTTTTTCAAGGTTTTCAGAAGTTCAAAATTTTTAATCTTATCTGAATTTTTTTTCCATTTATAGTAGTCTCCATAATCATGATTGCCTAAGATACTGTACACTCCGTCTTTTGCTTTTAATCCAGAAAACAACTCCTTCCACGGATACAATTCTTTTGAAATATTATTGACGATATCTCCTGTCAATACGATTACATCACTGTTTTGTGCATTGGTTAAGTCGATGCCGTATTTTACTTTATCATAATTATCAAAACTCCCGCAATGTATATCACTCAATTGTGTAATGGTATATCCGTCGAATGCTTCGGGCAAATCTTCAAATTCCAAGGTATGCCTGTGTACCTGATAATTATATCTGCCTTTGAATATTCCAAAAAGCAGCGATGTAAAAGGAATGGCAGCAACACTTAACGCAATGGTGCTGATAAATTTTCGACGAGAAGGTAAAAATCCTGTTTCAGTAACATTAGAATTAAAAAATATTCCCTGAATCAATCGGTAAATATCTTCAAATAATAAAAAAAGGCTTATAAATAATTTTGGGACGAGGATTACAATGAAAGCTCCTAAAATATAAGCTCTAAAAGGCTGTGAAGGTCTTACATTGTTAAAAATAGAGAATTCCAAAGCCAATCCACACAGTATGATAAGCGTAATTCCAAAATAGAGGATTGTTAGCCAATATCCTTTAAACAAAACTCGGAATGCTTGAAAAGCATAAATATCTATCAAAAAGATGATTATAAAGAAAATTATCCACCGCAACATAGGGCGCAAAGATACTATTCACTTTCAAATTTATTACAGCGAAAAACTTAAAATAAGTTAATAATTTACAGACTTTTATAAGCCCGGAAACTGTTGTTTTTCTTATTTCTTGATTATTTTGAAGGTATGTGCATGATTATCCGTTTTAATGGTGATAAAATAAATTCCCGGAATGAGTACGCTATCCGAAGGAATGAGAATGTCCGTAAATGAATATGTTTCCGAAAAGATGGGTCTACCCATTATATCGCTTATCATTACTGATGTTTCTGTAGCAGAAAGATTATTTAATCGAACGGCTAATTCGCCTTCTGTCCAAGGATTCGGATATACGTGAATATCTTGCAGTTGATTTGAGTTAATTCCAAGAATGCTTTCCGTATGAATGGAAAATCTGTTTGAATCAAAACTGAATGGATTTGAAAAATCAATTTCAAAAAAATAATCCAAAACACCATTTGTTATTGGCATGTTTGTTCCCAAATACGCATCGTATAAATAAAAATTAAACTCACTCAATCCTTGCAACGCAACTTTTAAAACATATTTATCGGTAGTGTAACCCATAGTGTATAATTGAAAAACTTCTTCGTTTGCCGGAAATTTTCGTTTTTCTATACTCAAATACGAGCCGTTCTTATCGACAGCAATATTTTCATAAAAATTAAAAGCTTTGGGAGCATCTTCCGAGGTTATGCTATTTGAATATGCTTCATCAAATTCAATACCTATGCCGTCATGTACCGGACCGTTCGTTTGGAAATTTTGTTGCGTATATAATTTAATTATCATCATATCCGATAAATTCGCTTTATTGCCGGAAGCATTTAATGAATGGTGATTTCCGGGAGATTTGCTGTTTTCAGTGAATTTTAAATTGGTAACTCCACTTTGTGTTACTGCAACCTGAGCCGCCATTCCCGGTTGTAAATAATGATTTGCAGATGAATTTAAAATATTGTTTCCGTCCGGAAGGGAAACCGTTACATATCCGCCGTTTGTTCCTATAGAAGCATCGTAAATGTAATAATAATTAGGATTAAGATTGGATTCGGCAAAAACAGTATTTATATCAACAACAGATTGATAAGGATTTCCGAACATAATAAAATCTCCGTCATTTAAAGCTGTATAAGATTGAATCACTTCTCCGGATGCCAAAATTCCTTTTGATCTAAGTGTTGTTTCGCTGTGAGAATCATTGCTTGTGAGGTTCACGCTTCTGTCGCCGCGAATAAACATCAAGTATGAATCTCCTGCATTTAAAGTAGTGTTGTCGGTATTTGATATTGGGATAAATTGCTGATTGGAAACATCAACTGTAAACATTGATGGATTTCCGGTTTGCGTAGCATCAAAACCATTTTCCTGATCGTTTTTTGTTCCGGTGATGTGAGTTCCGTAGTTGGAAGCGGGATTGTGTGTGTTACTCGTTGCGCCTTCCTGCCAATTATCATGAATGGAGGTCGTAGTGGTAACCGGACTTGAAACCATCCGATAAGCACGTCTGTTTTGCATATATTTTTCTACTGTTACTTCGCCTGAGATGATTGAAGTTGCCGAAACGGATGCTAACTCTCCATCTGAAGTTGGCGTGCTTTTAAAAACCATATCGCCTACAATGGTCATATTTCCCGATAAATAAAGTGCATTCCATATATTCAAGGTTGCACCCCCCATTATTTCTATATCGTTTACAAAGGAATCAGAGTTCAAATCGGCGACACCGTTTTTTACCACAATATTATCTTTAGAAGTAATGATTCCATTGGGATTTTGCGGACTCCATTGAGCATTTTCATAGGTGTAAGTAATGGGTAAATTTTCAAACCGGATTGAAAATCTATCTGTAGCTCTGCTAGGAGATGAACTTGTTGTTTCTACAAAAAAGTTATGCGTGTTTGAGTTTGAAACCAAGGTGCTGGTTCCTGTGTAAGCATCGTCGAGATAAATTTCAACAGAAGTGATGTTGTTCACTTGAAATGCCAATACATAATTACTTCGAGTGTATCCGTTGGTAAACAATTCTAATAACTCTCCGGGAACGGGTAGTTTCCGTTGTTCGATACTTACTATTATACCTTGAATGTTTCTACCCAAATTTTCGTAGAAATTTAATGGTTTGGGTGCATCTCCACTATCATACCCGTTGTTGTAGTTGTCATTAAAAAAAATTCCTATTCCATCGTGTGGCGACTTGCCGGTTGTGTAATTTTCTTCTGTAAATAATTGAATAAACAGATACGGATCTTGAGATTGTGCCAAAACCGTAAAAGTTGTTAGGCCACTCAAGAGGAATCCAAAAAATGAGAAAAGTAAAGTTTTTTTCACTTGATAAAGTTTAGATTGGAAATCGTAAATATGATAAAAATCAAGTGATATAAGAATTTTCTAAACTAAACCCATATCACTTGATTGTATAAACGTTTAAATATAAAAATAAATAAAACGTATAAAGGCAATTTAAGATTTACCAGATTCTAACTCGATCTTCCGGTTTTACGTACATTCCATCACCTTCTTGAATATCAAATGCTTCAAAAAATGCATCTATATTTATGAGTGGTTGTACAGCGCGAACTTCTCCGGGAGAGTGAGGATCGGTTTTTATCTGATTGATGAGTGCTTCTTCTCTAATTTTAGTACGCCAGATGGTTGCCCAGCTCATGAAAAATCGTTGTTCGGGAGTAAATCCGTCAATGTTTCCGGGTCGTCCATTTTCAGCATAAAAACGTTGCAAACCATCGTAAGCTCCTAAAAGACCACCTAAATCTCCGATGTTTTCGCCTAAGGTAAATTTACCGTTGATAAAAACGCCGTCTAAGACTTCAATTTCGTCGTATTGTTTTGCCAAGGCATCGCCTCTTTCTGTGAAGTTTTCTAAATCTTCATCTGTCCACCAATTTACCAGATTTCCATCGCCGTCAAATCGAGAACCGCTGTCGTCAAAAGCGTGAGAAATTTCATGACCGATAACCGCTCCGATACCACCGTAATTCACTGCTTCATCAGCTTGATAGTCATAAAACGGCGGTTGTAAAATTGCGGCAGGAAAAACGATTTCATTGTTCAACGGACTGAAGTAAGCATTAACTGTGTGCGGATTCATTCCCCATTCTGTCCTGTCAACAGGCTTGTTGATTTTACTTAGATTAAATTGAAGATTCCATTCGCGAACAGCCATCATATTGTCAA
This sequence comes from uncultured Flavobacteriaceae bacterium, assembly GCA_964636665.1. Classification (GTDB taxonomy): domain Bacteria; phylum Bacteroidota; class Bacteroidia; order Flavobacteriales; family Flavobacteriaceae; genus JAAYLC01. Next base: position 21,350 of record CAZWVT010000001.1, on the reverse strand, counting down.
AATAGCTTTTGTCTTCAGATACTTCCATCGTTGAATAATCTTTCCATTTATCAGGATAACCTATTTTTACCGTGAATTTCTCTAATTTTTCAATCGCTTTTTCCTTGGTAATTTGACTCATCCATTCCAAATTTTTTATCCTTTCTTGAAAAGCTTCAATGATGTTGTCAATCATTGCTTCGGCTTTTTCTTTTGCCTCTTTGGGAAACATTTTATCTACATAAACCTGTCCCAAAGCTTCTCCAACTGTTGCGTTAACAACTTCAAGCGCACGTTCGTCTGCGGGTTTTTGTTGTTGGGCGCCGTTTAATGTTTTATCATAGAAATCCCAATTTGCTTTTTCGATTTCAGGGGTGAGAATTCCGGCTGCATGATTGAATGTACTCCAACGCATTACGGTTTTCCAGGTATCGAGGTCAGGAGTATTCAAAATCTGACTGACAGTTTCCATATATTTAGGTTGCATCACGATTAATGTATCGATACGCTCCTCAACGCCCATATCTTGGAAAACTTGTTCCCATTTTATTTGTGGAACTAAAGTTTGAATATCATTCATGCTCATAGGATTATTGAAATTTCTAAAATCTCTACGCGCAACTTTGTCCAGCTGTGGTTTGGCAAGTTTGGTTTCAAAAGCTAAAATTTCTTCTGCTTGTTTTCTTGCTTCATCTTCAGAATCACCGAGATATTGAAGCATTCTTGTAATATGATTGACGTATTTTCTTCGGATATCTTCTGCATCTTCATCTTCATTGATATAAAAATCACGTTCAGGAAGTCCTAAGCTTCCCGGAGTGATATAGGTGATATTCATAGCGCTGTTATTCGGATTTGAAAAAGCTGCAAGTGAGAAAAATGGTTGGGAAACAGCGGCAGCATTTTCACTTATAACTTTTTGAAAATCTTCCATTGAATTGATGGATTCTATTTTCTCCAAAACTTTTTTAAGAGGTTCTATTCCTGCATCTCTGCGAGCATTAGAATCTATCGCTTTGTCATAAATTATAATGGCTTTTGCTTGGTTGGTTTCCGGACCGTATTGTTGGTTTTCCCGAACATCGGAAATAATGCTTAAAACATTTTGAGTTGTTTCTTTACGAAGAATGTTAAATCCGCCCCAACGCGTTTCGTCAGCAGGAATTTCATTGTTTTTCATCCAGTTCCCGTTGACGTAATTGTAAAAATCATCTTTCGGACTAACCGATGTATCCATATTTTCCAATAGGATTCCATGACCTTCCGCTAAATTGTCGGTTTGATTGGTTTTACACGCTACCATCCCGACAGAGATTGCAGTGATTGTAAAAATTGATTTAAAAATGGTACGTTTCATTTAAGAGTCATTTTTAATATTAAATAAATGGTTTGAATAATATAATTCTTATATTGATTAAATAATGGAACATTTAAGACATCGTGTTTTGCATTCATCTTGAGATTAATTCCTCTCTTTCATTTTGTTGATATAATGCGTCAATTCTGTCTTTTTCAATTTTTTCGTTAAGCTGTAAAACAAGATTATTCAATGCTGAGTTTAATTCGCTTATGGCGATAGTAACAGCAAGAGAATCATTTTGTTCCGCATGAAGCTCTTGATAAAGCAATTTTGAACGTGTTTTTACAACCATCAATCTACTTTTAATAATTTGAGTGTCAAATTCGGGGGGGATTCTTTGTGTTAACGAATCTGAATAGCGACTCATGATTTCAGATTTATTGCGTAGTTCTCCCAAGTTGTTTTGTTTAAGATTGTTAGCTTCACTCATCAAATCTTCCAATTCCTGCCAAGTTCGTACAAGTTCTTGCGCTTGGGGGATGAGGGCGTAAGAAACTGAATTGTCAGTAACCATAAATTCTGCACGCGTGGAATCTCTTTCGGGAATTATTTCTTGTATGTTGTCTTTACAAGCATAAAGGAAACTCAACAATAAAATAAGAACAAGGGTATTGCGCATAAGCCTGTCAAAAAGAAACAAATATACTTAGATTTATTACAATATGAAGAATTCTTCATATCAATTTAACGTCATATTAATTCTACAAAATCCTTATCAGATAATGTCTTATATGTACATTTTATCCGATATTCGCACTAAAATTTTGGAATGGAAAAGCGAATCTTAATTATTGGTGCCAGTGGTCAGATAGGAACAGAGTTAACATCTTTCCTCAGAAATAAATATGGAAGTACTAACGTGATTGCCGCCGACATAAAAGAAGGAAATGATGAGTTGATGAATGGCGGTCCATTTGAGTTTTTAGATGCTACAGATTATAATAAAATCGAAGCACTTGTACTTCAATATAAAATCAATGATATTTATTTGATGGCGGCAATGCTCTCCGCAACTGCCGAAAAACATCCTATGAAAGCTTGGGATTTAAACATGTCTTCTTTATTTCATGTGCTAAATCTGGCAAAAGATAAAAAAATAGAAAAAGTGTTTTGGCCTTCAAGCATTGCGGTTTTCGGGTTGACTACACCTATAAAAGATACGCCTCAACATACAATAACGGAACCTTCAACTGTTTACGGAATCAGTAAACTTACCGGCGAAAGATGGTGTGAATATTATCATAAACAGTATGGTGTCGATGTTCGAAGCATTCGATATCCGGGACTTATCAGTTACAAAACACAACCCGGAGGTGGAACTACGGATTATGCTGTAGATATTTATCATCAAGCACTTCAGATTGGGTCTTATGCTTGTTTTCTCAAAGAAAACACCAAATTACCAATGATGTATATGGACGATGCCATCCGTGCTACCTTTATGTTGATGGATGCACCAAGTGAAAATATCACCATTCGAAGTTCTTACAATCTCTCAGCGCTTTCTTTTAATCCAAAAGAAATAACAGAAAGCATCAAAAAACAAATTCCGAATTTCTCTATTTCCTATAAACCGGATTTTCGTCAAGCGATTGCCGACAGTTGGCCGGACAGTATTGATGATACTCAGGCGCAAAAAGATTGGGGTTGGAAAAGTGAAGTTTCTTTGGATGAAATGACAGAAATTATGTTGGAGAATTTAAAAATCCAATATCAAAATCAATAAAAATATTTCAGGTTATTTGAATTCTTTTAGTTCAAATTTTTCTCCGTCAAATACACCATAAGTATAATGTGTAATCCAATCTCCTAAATTGAAATAAGTGGATTTATCCGATATTTTCAGTTTCATAGGAAGATGTCGATGACCGAAAACGAAATAATCGAAATGCTTCTTTTCTAATTTTCGTTTGGCATACTGTGCGAGCCATTCGTTTTCTGCTCCTAAAAATTTTGTGTCTTCCTCACCGGAAATCAATTTGTTTTTTACCGACAGATATTGCGCCAATCGTACGCCGATATCCGGATGAAGCCAGCGGTAAAGCCATTTGGAAAAAGGATTGGTAAAAACTTTTTTCATTCGTTTGTATCCTTTGTCTCCGGGACCTTTTCCGTCGCCGTGTCCTATGAAAAAACGTTTGTTGTTGAACTCAAATTCTTTTGGTTCATGATAAACGGGAATGTTCAATTCAGTTTCAAAATAATCATTCATCCACAAATCGTGATTACCTACAAAAAAATATATCTGAATGCCACCGTCACTCAATTCCGCCAACTTTCCCAGAGTTCGTACGAAACCCTTGGGAACTACTGTTTTATATTCAAACCAAAAATCAAATAAATCGCCAAGCAGGAAAATAACTTCCGCATCATGCTTGATACTGTCCAACCATTTTACAAAAATCTTTTCGCGAGGCAAACTTTCGGCAGGAGTAGGAGCGCCCAAATGGTTGTCGCTGGAAAAGTAAATTTTTTTGCCTTGTGGAATTTTCATTGAATAAAGATAATGAATGTGTTGTATGGCTTAATTTTAAGTTAGATAAGATTTTTAAATTTAATTGTCTTCTGCAAACCATTCGGCATAACTGGATTCCGTTTCTTGAAGTTTTAACGAATGCAATTTAATATTTTCAGGAAGTCGTTTTTGTATTTTTTCGGCAAAGTGAATGACCAGCATTTCGCTCGTAGGTTGAAAATCAACTAAAATGATGTGATGCCCTTGTTCTTTAAGCGTTTCGGCCAATTCGGCATGAGGCGTGTTTTTATTGAAAACTGTCGCGTGATCGTAAACCGATACAATTTCTTCTGATACTATTTTTTTTAAATCACCAAAATCAATCACCATTCCGAATTTTACATGATTTTTATCAGTGATGGGACTTCCAATCACGGTCACAAAAAGTTTATAGCTATGACCGTGCACATTTTTGCATTTTCCGTCATAACCATAAAGCGCATGACCTGTTTCAAAAGTAAATTTCTTGGTAATTCGAATCCTTTTCATAAATAATGTATATCTAAAAACAAAGATATTCTTTTTGAATTTAATTGCGACTTTTCAAAGTAACGGGATTCCTCGCTATATTTGCAAACCAATATTACTTTATGACAGACAATATTTTTGAACAAATGGATTTCGTTGAAAATCCGATGTTTGAAAAAATTATCGACGATTTGATTCAAAAAAAATACAGTATTGTCGATACGTTCTTTGCCGAAGAAGAAGTAAAACAATTTCGGAATACCCTTTTGTCAAAATACGAATCTGAACGGTTTAAAAAATCTGCCATAGGCAATAAATTTAACGAAGAAATCGATAAAACCATTCGCGGTGATTTCATTTATTGGATAAATGAAGCGCACCCTTCGACATCTGAACAACTCTTTTTTCAGAAGATAAATTCCCTTATAGAATATTTGAACAAAACGTGTTTTATGGGAATTGTAAAAAAGGAATTTCACTATGCGGTTTATCCCAAAGGAACTTTTTACAAGCGCCATTTGGATGCTTTTCAAAATGATGACAGAAGAAAATTATCCATCGTTTGCTATTTGAACGAAGCTAATTGGCCTAAAGAAAACGGAGGAGAATTGACCATTTACACCGAAAATGAAACCGTCGACATTCTGCCTTTGCCCGGACGCGTCGTTTTATTTGAAAGCCAATTGTTGGAACACGAAGTAAAACGAGTGCAAGCTTCAAAAAGATTGAGCATTACAGGTTGGTTAAAAACAAGATAACCATTAAGGAGCGAGCGGAACATATTTTTTCCTAAATTTGATATAAAGCGCAACCCCTCGGTACAATATCCAAACGGATAAAGCCATCCAAATTCCGACCAACCCGCCATTTAAGAATTTTGAAGTATAAGCCAATGGAACAAAACACAAAAAAGTGGCGCTGAGCAGGATATTGCGCAAATAAGCCATTTCTCCCAGTCCTTTAAAAATCGAATCAAAAGTAAAAGCAAAAGCATTTAGAGGAAGGGTGAGCAATACGATATAAAACATATTGTAAAATACAGTCAATACGCTTTCATCCTTTATAAAAAGCAGCCCTAACGGTTTGTATAAAATAATTCCAAAAACCACCAATATTCCTGAAACAATCAGATTATAGATGTTTATTTTTCTGGCTACTTTAAGCAATCCGTTAAAATTTCGTTCTCCCAATAATTTTCCTGACAACAAATTTGCCGCTGCGCCGTATCCGTCTAAGAAAAAAGCAGAAAAAATCCAAATATTAAATGCAATAGTATGTGCCGCAACGTATTCTTTGCCCAGATTTGCTGCTTCTCTTGTAGCGAGAATAAGCGTGACATTCAGAGCGACTGTCCTGACAAAGAGATTGAGGCTCATTGAAACCAACCGTTTGATTTCCGGATGAAAATTAAAGTTTAAAGCCAGGCTTACCTCAGTTTTCTTAATCAAGTAATAAAATGCCAAAACAGCCATCGCGAATTGAGAAATCAAACTAGCCCAGGCGGCACCTTTAAATCCCATCGGATTTATGTAGCCTTCCCATCCGTAAACAAGAAGAAAATCGAGTGCGATATTTAATATAGCGCCGACAGTGGCGATAATCATCGGCCAAAAGGTGTTTTGTAAACCTCTGAAAACTCCGAAAACAGAAAATGTAAATAAAGTCAAAGGAAATCCCCACACGCGAATGTTGTAATAATCAATGCTGAATTGCAGAACCAAGCCTTCAGCATTCATCAGCATAAAAATTTCCTCTACAAAAAAATAGGTTCCGAAAAGGATTAGAATTCCAATGACTACATTGCCGTAAATTGCCTGTGCGGGAAAATCCTTAAGTTCATCTAATTTCCCTGCGCCGAGATTTTGGGAAATGATAGTGGCAATAGCACTTCGAGTCTGACCGAGAATCCAGATTATTGCCGAAAGAAAAGCTCCGACAATTCCAACTGCCGCAAGTGCTTCAATCCCGTGTTCTTTCATGTTCCCCACTACCGCTGCGTCGGTGGCAGACAATACCGGTTCGGCGATTCCTGAGATGATTGCGGGAATGGCAAGCTGCTGAATGCGTTTAAATGAAATATCGGTTTTCATAGGGAAATTGCTGAGCGCAGTTTTTCAAAAAGTGCAAAATTAATCAAAAGCATAGACAAGCTTGAATAATAAAATATGAAGCAATTAGATTCAGATTTTCACAAATACACAATACATAGAAATTTTTGAAATTATACATTGTATTTATTGATGAGAAAAACTATCTTTGCGCCGTTCAAACCGAGAGGTCTGAATTTTGGAAGAAAACAATATTTTTCTTTACAGTTATCTAAAATATAAACAGTTATAGAATGGCAAAAGTTTCAGGAAAAGTTGCACAAGTAATTGGTCCGGTAGTGGACGTTGTATTTGACAGCGGAACCGAGCTTCCGAATATTTACGATTCATTGGAAGTTCATTATGGTGGCACCACATTAGTATTAGAAGTTCAATCCCACATCGGAGAAAATATGGTAAGAGCCATTTCAATGGATTCTACCGATGGTTTAAGCCGCGGTGTTGATGCTGTTGCAACTGGATCGCCAATCCAAATGCCTATTGGAGAAGCAGTACACGGACGACTTTTTAATGTAATTGGCGATGCTATTGACGGAATCGGAAACTTGCCAAAAAGTGGTGAAAACGGATTGCCGATTCACCGAGAAGCTCCAAAATTTGAAGATTTATCTACTTCCACCGAAGTATTGTTTACAGGAATTAAAGTAATCGACTTGATTGAACCGTATGCCAAAGGAGGTAAAATTGGTCTTTTTGGTGGTGCAGGAGTTGGAAAAACAGTACTTATTCAAGAATTGATTAACAATATTGCAAAAGGTCACGGAGGACTTTCTGTATTTGCGGGCGTTGGTGAACGTACACGTGAAGGAAACGACTTGCTTCGTGAAATGTTGGAATCAGGAATTATCCGTTATGGTGATGATTTTACGAAATCAATGGAAGAAGGCGGATGGGACTTGACGAAAGTTGACAAGGAAGCGATGAAAGAATCCAAAGCTACTTTCGTATTCGGACAGATGAACGAGCCTCCCGGAGCACGTGCGCGTGTTGCACTTTCAGGACTTACCATTGCAGAATATTTCCGTGACGGAAGCGGTGAAGGTCAAGGTAGAGACGTTCTTTTCTTTGTGGATAACATTTTCCGTTTTACACAGGCAGGATCGGAAGTATCTGCACTTCTTGGACGTATGCCGTCAGCGGTGGGATATCAACCGACGTTAGCTACTGAGATGGGTGCGATGCAAGAACGAATTACTTCAACTAAAAGAGGTTCCATTACTTCCGTACAAGCAGTTTACGTACCTGCGGATGACTTGACGGATCCGGCACCGGCTACTACTTTTGCTCACTTAGACGCAACAACAGTACTGTCTCGTAAAATTGCAGAATTGGGAATTTATCCTGCGGTTGATCCATTGGATTCAACTTCGAGAATTCTTACTGCCGATATTCTTGGCGATGAACATTACGACTGCGCACAACGCGTGAAAGAGTTGTTGCAGCGTTATAAAGAATTACAAGACATTATTGCCATTCTGGGAATGGAAGAGTTATCAGAAGAAGATAAACTCGCAGTTAACCGTGCTCGTCGTGTACAACGATTCTTATCACAGCCTTTCCACGTAGCAGAACAGTTTACAGGAATTCCCGGAGTTTTGGTTGATATTAAAGATACAATCAAAGGCTTTAATATGATTATGGATGGCGAACTTGACCATCTTCCGGAAGCAGCCTTCAACCTAAAGGGAACTATTGAAGAGGCTATTGCTGCCGGTGAAAAAATGCTTGCAGAAGCTTAAAATAGATTTAGATTTGAGAAGTGGGATTTTAAATTACTCACTTCTCAAATCTTAAATTTCAGGTTTATCATCTCAATACTAAAATTATGTACTTAGAAATAGTTAATCCCGAAGCGTCTTTAGTATCCGGTGAAGTTGAGAGCGTTACTGTTCCCGGTATTGACGGTGAATTTCAAATGTTAAACAATCACGCCCCAATTGTTTCTGTGCTACAATCAGGAAAAGTGAAATTTGAAGGGAATCCAACGATTAAAGAAGAATTCCGAAATAAATTTACCAAGGAAGGCGACAAATGGATTCTACATATCAACGGAGGCACTGTTGAGTGCAACAATAACCGCGTGATTATTCTGGCAGATTAATAAAATAAAATTCATTTCTCAAATTAATAATTTATAAGGCTTTAAAAACATAGCCTTCTTTAGATAACGTTTCCAAAACTTTTGGAAGCGCATAACGCAAATTCTTTTCTGCTTTTTGACTGTCGTGAAAAACCACGATTTTCCCTGGTTTTATGTTATTTAATACGTTTCCTAAACAATCAACTTCGGACGTGTTGTTATCATAATCATAAGACAAAATACTCCACATAATTAATTCATAGCCTTTTTTTCTAAGTGAAGTGGCTTGTTTGTGAGTCATTCTTCCATAAGGAGGGCGAAAGAGTTTCCGGCTGTGTTGATTCGGAGCCAATTCCTGTATTAATTGTTGTGTTTTCTCTGTGTTTTTCAGATATTCTTCAGTCGGAGTTTTCCATCCGTTCAGGTGATTGTATGTGTGATTCCCGATGTGGTGTCCATTGGAAATAATGGATTTGAAAATATTCGGATATTTTTTGATATTTTCTCCAATACAGAAGAAAGTGGCTTTGGCATTGTATTCTTTCAGCTGTTTTAAAACCCAGGGAGTTATTTCAGGAATAGGACCATCATCAAAAGTCAAAAAAATCTCCTTAGATGTTACAGGAATTTCCCATATCCTTTTTGGATATAACTTTTGAATTAATTTTGGAACTCCAACTACAGAATTCATTTTCTGTTTTATGGAGTATATAAGTCAACTTCCGGAGTTTCTTCCAATTGCTCCTGTAAAGCTCTTAATACATCTTCATTTAAATCAAAGAATTCCATAGAATCTAAATCGTTTTCTCCGTTGTTCTGAAATTGCCCGCTGGTTTCTTCGTATCTGAGTCTTTCACTATCTGAATAGAAGTGACCGAATAAGCGGATATAGCTGTTAAACTTATCAACTTCATTTCTGCCGTAAGATTCTTCATCATGCAATGCAACCGAACGTACAATTCTTCGATACTGTTCCATTGTAGAAATGATTTCACTTGCAATGTTGCGTTGTCGGTTAAATTTGAAACCGCTGTACCAGGTTAAATATTCCTGATGAATGGTAGAAACTTCCTCAAAAATTTGACGTGCTTTTTCAGGACGACCGAGTTTGTAATAATTTGAAATATAGGGTTCCAATAGCGAGTAATATTCATAGAACTTAACCGGCATTTTTTCCATTGCTAAATCTAAAATTTCCTCAGCTTTATCATTTTTACCTTCTTCCATTAAGATTTCAGCCAAACGCGCGAGATTACTTCTGTAGGTAATGGCATTTTTCCTTGTTTCCGGATCGTGATAAATATCCGGGCTTTCGCCGTTGCCCCAATCCCAATTCATAACAATATTGTACATCTTTTCAGAGTCGATGCGACCCATATCCAATGAGTATTGATTTTCTCTCGGCGTGTAAATTGGAACTAATTTGTAAGCTGCACCTTCTAATTGCAAATAATCTTTCATCCAGATGTAATCTTCATCATTAAAGCTTCCGCCACTAAAATAAATAGGACGTTCCCAATCATTGTTGGCGATAATATCAAGCATCATCATCCGATTTTTATAAACAACATTAGAATTGAGATTTATGTAAATATTAGAAACAATTTTATCAGCATCTTTTTCAGCGACGATTCCGTTGGCAAGAACTTTTTCTTTATTTACAGGAATCCGAATCACGCGAGATGGAAACGTATGAATACGCTGTCCGTTTTCGAGATAAATACTGGTTCTGTCAGATTCATCTGCAACAAAATTCATCCAAGTATTAATATCTAATGTGTCTGCCGAAGTTCTTTGGTAAATTAAGAAATCCCGAGTTCCAAATCGATATTGTTCGTGAATTAATTGCGACGGAATCGGATCGCTTGTAAATGCTTTTCTTTTCATATCGTCAATGTACCAATCTGTTTGGAAGAGGCTGGTATTTACAACACGCACATCTTGTCTGTATTGTTCGATGTTTTGAGCATACCAAAGGGCGAAAGTATCGTTGTCTCCGATTGTAAATATTATTCCATGTGAATCCATAGAATCCAAGTATTTTTTAGCCATTGATAAAGCCGTATATCTTCCGCTTCGATCGTGGTCATCCCAATTTTGCGAAGCCAATAATACCGGACCGGCGAGCGTGGTAACAAACAGCACGACAGGTAGTGCAACAGGCGGTTTAAGATGGCGTTTGAGTAAATCAAAAAGAGCATAAACGCCAATGGCAATCCACATTCCGAATACATAAAAACTTCCTACCAAAGCATAATCCCGTTCCCGAGGTTCAAAAGGACGCTCATTTAAATAAATCTTTAATGCAATTCCCGTAAACAGGAAAAAGACCATAAAAACCCACCAATTGTTTCGGTCGTTTTTAAAATGAAATAAAAAGCCGATGATGCCTATTATTAAGGGTAGAAAATAATAGGTATTTCTTCCTTTGTTGTTTTTTACGACTTCGGGCAAGTCACTTTGATTCCCCAGTCGCATTTCGTCAATAAATTTTATTCCGCTGATCCAGTTTCCGTTTAAATCATTGTACCTCCCTTGAATATCATTTTGGCGACCGACAAAATTCCACATAAAATAACGCCAATACATATATCCGAATTGGTATTCAAACATGAACTTTAGATTCTGGAAAAAAGTCGGTGGCTGGATGTTTAGAAATTCTCCGTATTCTCTTAAAAAGCTATGGAATTCATCAGTATCGACCATTCCTTGTCTGAAAGCATTTTTAAAATTACTCACCATTTCAACCAAACGAGGTTCGTCCAAATATTCCGATTTGATGGAAAATTCCAGGCCGTTTGTGAATTCCAAATAATTTGTGCTGTGCTCGGTACTCCACATACGCGGCAAAAACCCTTTTTGGGCATCTTCCGTATTCTGCAAAGCATTTTTATAATTGTTTACGATGATATATTTGTTTTGCTCTAAATCCCGTTCGTAGTTGGGTTTGTCATCTTTATACGGATTCTTCTCGTCTAATCCGACATAAGTTTCCGTAAACATCGGACCGTAAATGATAGAGGTTTCAGGATATTGTTCTCGATTGTAATAAGCCAATAATTCCCGTGCATCTGAAGGATTGTTTTCATTGATAACGGTTCCGGCATTGGCGCGTATTGGAAGCATTAACCAACAAGAAAACCCGATGAAAATAAAGAGCAAACAAAGTATAAGCGTATTGGCATGAACCAATCCTCTTTTACGGGTAAATTTTAAAAAATAATAGAATAATCCGATAAAAACAAGTGCTGCAATAGCAGTTCCGCTATTAAATGGCAGTCCGAAAGTGTTTACAAAAAATATTTCCGACGAACTGAAAAGTTTCATAGTCGTGGGAAGAAGAAATATAAAAATAAACAGGAGCAACGCCGCACTGGAAATACACGCAATAATAAAGTTGAGCGGAGTTATTTTTTTAACTTGTTTGAAATAATATAAAAATACAATTGCCGGAATGGCTAACAATGCCATAAAGTGAACTCCAAATGACAATCCGATAATAAGCGCGATGAGTATCAACCACCTGTTTCCGCGCGGGGTATGCATATCTCTTTCCCAGCGCAGTCCAAGGTAAAACAAGATTGACATCAAGCAAATTGCCATTGCATAAACTTCGGCTTCAACGGCACTAAACCAAAAACTATCTGTAAAAGTAAATGCCAAAGAACCTACTGCCGCACTTCCTAAAATGGCAATCGCACGTGTTTTGTCGATTTTTTCGTGTAATCCGACCATTTTGGAAATTAAAATGGTCAATGACCAGAACATAAACAGAATTGTAAAAGCACTTGCAAAAACAGACATCAGGTTGATGGTAAGCGCAATATATGTTGCATCCGGAGCAAAAATTGAAAAGAAAGCCCCAATCATTTGATAAAGCGGGGCGCCCGGAGGGTGTCCTACTTCCAGATTGCTGGAAGTTGTAATAAATTCTCCCGAATCCCAAAAGCTCAATGTAGGTTCAACGGTCAGACTGTAAGTGATAAGAGCGATGCCAAAAACGAACCAGCCCGTAATTTTATTCCACTTGATAAAATTGATTTGTTGCATGTAATCCGGCTAAATTAGAAATTGCGAATTTAAGGATATTATATTGAAATAAACGTAATTGAATGTTTTTAGACTTGTATAAACAGGCATTCTTTCTTTTTTTAACATAGATTTTTTTAATACAGATTCAATTCATTTACTTTAGCGTCAAATTTCAACGCATGAATATCTTAAAAATTATAAAAACAAGTTGGCTCACGCATAATGTGAAACAATTTGTGGTGGAAAAACCAAAAGATTTTATTTACAAACCCGGACATTCCACTTATTTATCTATCAACCAACCCGGATGGGAGGACAAACGGCGTCCGTTTACTTTTACTTCCCTGAATGCTTGGCCTCACTTGGAATTTATTGTAAAAATTTACGACGAACACAATGGAGTGACAAAACACATGGGAACATTAAATGCCGGTGACGAATTTATTATGCACGAAGTTTTTGGTTCCATCGATTATAAAGGACCGGGAATTTTTCTGGCAGGCGGTACCGGAATAACTCCATTTATCGCTATTTTCAGAGCGTTGTATTACAGCGGAAATATGCGGAAAATAGCATTGATTTACTCCAATCAAAAAAGGTCTGATGTAATTCTGGGAGAAGAACTCTTTCAAATGTTGGGGCCGGCTTATTTAAATGTATTTACCCGTGAAGGCGTTATCGGATTTAAAGAAAGAAAAATAGATAAAAAATTTTTGATAGAAACAATCGGTCGTTTTGACAGAAGATTTTATGTATGTGGTCCAAAGAGTTTTACCGAGGAAATTACAGAAGCATTAATAAGTTTGGGTGCAGAACCGGAATCGATAGTAATATAGTAGAAGTTTTGAGCGCGCTGCAAATTGCCCGATAGCAGTGATTTTATTCAAAGAGGAATGGCTAAAATTTATTTCATCTTAATTTTTGCAAGTATCAAAGTTTATTATAAATTTGCAACCGCATTTAGGAATTGGCCCATGGTGTAACTGGCAACACGTCTGATTTTGGTTCAGAAGAGTCTAGGTTCGAGCCCTAGTGGGCCAACAAAAAAATCCTGCTTTCGAAAGATTGCAGGATTTTTTTGTTGCTACAATCACTTTCCCTAAGATTATTGAAGAAAGCGTATTCGTTTTATTTTTAAAATGGCTTGCAACAATATTCAGAATGAGGTTCATATAAAATGTTTATTTTTGCACACTTTATTTCAGTACATACATTATGAAAGCAAAATTCAAAGAATATAAACAACTTAATCTTACTCAAATTGCAGATGAAATACTTGATTTTTGGAAAAGCGAGCGTGTTTTTCAAGAAAGTATTTCGATTCGAGAAGAAGCAGAACCTTTTATATTTTTTGAAGGTCCTCCCTCAGCAAACGGTCTTCCCGGAATCCATCATGTGATGGCTCGAACCATTAAAGATATTTTTTGCAGATACAAAACCCAAAAAGGTTTTAAAGTTGAACGCAAAGCAGGATGGGACACGCACGGACTTCCTATCGAATTGGGTGTTGAAAAAGAACTGGGAATTACCAAAGAAGATATCGGAAAGAAAATATCGGTCGAAGCGTATAACGAAGCTTGTAAAAAAGCCGTCATGAGATATACCGATGTTTGGAACAATCTTACTGAAAAAATAGGTTATTGGGTGGATATGGACAATCCTTACATCACTTACGAACCTAAATACATGGAGAGTGTCTGGTGGCTGTTAAAAGAAATTTACAACAAAGATTTGCTGTATAAAGGATATACCATTCAGCCATATTCTCCAAAAGCCGGAACAGGATTGAGCTCTCATGAATTAAACCAACCCGGAACTTATCAAGATGTTACAGATACTACTGTAGTTGCACAGTTTAAAGCAGTTGAAGAAACCTTGCCTGATTTTTTGAAAAAATATAAAAACATTTGGTTTCTGGCTTGGACGACAACTCCGTGGACACTGCCGAGCAATACTGCGCTCACCGTTGGACTGAATATCGATTATGTCCTGATAAAAACTTATAACCAATACACATTTGAACCCATTCAGGTAATTTTAGCTAAAAAACTTATTTCCACTCAGTTTTCAGGAAAATTCAAGGAAGTATCTGACGAAAATGAGATGGGAAATTATAACTCAAGCGATAAAAAAATTCCTTATTTCATAGCTGAAGAATTTAAAGGAAAAGATCTTACAGACATTTGCTATGAACAATTGTTGGATTATGTATTGCCTTATGAAACACCGGAGAATGCTTTTCGGGTTATTGCCGGTGATTTTGTAACCACAGAAGATGGAACGGGAATCGTTCATACCGCTCCAACATTTGGTGCCGATGACGCCAAAGTAGCAAAAGAAGCAACTCCTCCGGTTCCTCCGATGTTAATAAAAGATGAACAAGGCAATCTGGTTCCTTTGGTAGATCTTCAGGGAAAATTCCGTCCTGAAATGAAAGAGCTGGCCGGGAAATATGTAAAAAACGAATATTACGATGATGGAGAAGCTCCGGAAAAATCGGTGGATGTTGAAATTGCAATTAAATTAAAAACAGAAAACAAAGCCTTTAAGGTTGAAAAATATGTTCACAGTTATCCAAATTGTTGGCGTACTGACAAGCCGATTTTATATTATCCGTTAGATTCTTGGTTTATAAAAGTCACTGCGTTTAAAGCTCGCATGTATGAATTGAACAAAGAAATAAATTGGAAACCCAAAGCAACCGGTGAAGGACGTTTTGGAAACTGGCTTGCCAATGCAAACGATTGGAATTTATCGCGCTCCAGATATTGGGGAATTCCGTTGCCAATTTGGAGAACTGAAGACAAAACAGAAGAAATAATCATTGGTTCGGTTGCTGAACTTAAAAAAGAAATAGAAAAATCTGTCAAAGCCGGATTGATGTCAGAAAACATTTTATCTGATTTTAAAGAAAACGATTTTTCAGATGAAAATTACAACCTTGTCGATTTGCATAAAAATATTGTCGATTCTTTAATTCTCATATCAGATAAAGGAAAATCCATGTATCGCGAACCGGATTTAATCGACGTTTGGTTTGATAGCGGAAGCATGCCTTATGCTCAATGGCATTATCCCTTTGAAAATAAAGAAAAAGTTGAGCAGACTTGGAGAAAAGCAGATTTTATTGCAGAAGGCGTCGATCAAACACGAGGTTGGTTTTATACGCTTCACGCCATTGCGACGATGATTTTTGATGATGTGGCTTATAAAAATGTAGTTTCCAACGGATTGGTTCTGGACAAAGATGGACAAAAAATGAGCAAACGCCTTGGTAATGCCGTGGATCCGTTTGAAACCTTAGAAAAATTCGGTCCCGATGCGACGCGTTGGTATATGATTAGCAATGCAAATCCTTGGGATAATTTAAAATTTGATTCAGAAGGAATTTCAGAAGTTAGAAACAAGCTTTTCGGAACGCTTTACAATACTTACAGTTTTTTCAGCCTGTATGCGAACTTGGATGATTTTGAGTATCTTGAAGAAGATGTTTCAAATGAAAAACGCCCGGAATTGGATCGCTGGATTTTGTCGGAATTAAATACGTTGATACGCAAAACAGATGAATATTATGAAGATTACGAACCGACGAAAGCCACACGCGCCATTGCAGATTTTGTTCTGGAAAATTTGAGCAATTGGTATGTCCGTTTAGGGAGAAGACGCTATTGGAAAGGAAAATACAACGAAGATAAAATTTCAGCTTATCAAACCTTGTACACTTGTTTGGAAACGCTTGCAAAATTATGTGCGCCGATAGCTCCTTTTTATTCTGAGCATTTGTATAAAGATTTGACAAATGGGCTAAGTGAAGAAATAAAAGTGAAAAGGAAAGTAAAAAAATCAGTGCATTTAACCGATTTTCCTATGGTCGATGAAGCCTTTATTGACAGTATGTTAGAGCGAAAAATGAAAAAAGCGCAAACGATTTCATCTTTAGTTTTATCGCTTCGTCAAAAAGAAAAACTAAAAGTGCGACAACCGCTTCAAAAAGTTATGATTCCGATATTAAACGATTCGGAGGAGGAAGAAATTTTGGCAGTTGCAGATTTGATAAAAAGAGAAGTAAATGTAAAAGAAATCGAACTGATTGACGAGCATAACGATTTGTTGGTCAAACAAATCAAACCTGATTTTAAAGTTTTGGGACCGCGATTCGGAAAAGAAATGAAGCAGATAGCCCAACTTATTTCCGAATTTGGTCAACAAGAAATCGCAATTTTGGAAAGAGAAGGTAAAATTGAAGTTTTTCTTAACAAAAAAAGTACTATTTTGGCACTTTCCGAAGTGATTATTACTTCGCAAGACATTGAAGGATGGTTGGTTGCCAATTATAACGGCACCACAGTTGCGTTAGATATTCAGGTTACGCCGGAGTTGCGCAACGAAGGAATCGCAAGAGAATTAGTCAACCGCATTCAAAACCTTCGTAAAGACAGTGGATTTGAAGTAACAGACAGAATTGAAATAACAATTCAAGACGAAAAAATGTTAAATGAAGCCGTAACGGATAATATTCAATATATTAAAGAAGAAACCTTAGCAAATACATTGGAATTTGTTGCATCTTTACGAAATGGAACGGAAATTATATTTGACGAAATAAAAACATATATTAGTATTAAAAAAGTATGATTATGACAGAGACAGAAAGAACAAGATACTCTGATGCAGAGTTGGAAGAGTTTAGACAATTGATAAACGAAAAAATAGCAAAAGCTACCGCACAGTTAGAATTAATTAAAAGTTCATATAAAAACGACAGCAATAACGGAACTGACGATACATCTCCAACGTTCAAAGCGTTTGATGAAGGAAGTGAAGTAATGAGCAAAGAAGCAAATTCACAGCTTGCCATTCGTCAAGAGAAATTTATTCGGGATTTAAAAAATGCTTTGACTCGAATAGAAAATAAAACGTATGGAATTTGCCGTGTTACCGGAAAACTTATCAATAAAGAACGTCTGAAATTAGTTCCGCATGCAACTTTGAGTATCGAAGCCAAAAACATGCAAAAATAATTTTGTTTGAATTATACCAATTGAATTACCTAATTCATCTGTAGGCAAAAGGTAACTGTATGAGCTTAAAGAAAGCAGGATTGATTATTGTCTTAATTTTGATAATTGATCAACTGACAAAAATCTATATAAAGACAAACTTTGTCCTTGGCGAGGAAGTTTATGTTTTTGATTGGTTTAGAATCCTATTTGTTGAAAATGAAGGGATGGCCTGGGGAGCGAAAATACCGGGAAAATACGGTAAATTAATCCTCACGCTATTTAGAATTGTTGCAATCGTCGGTATTGGTTATTGGCTTTGGGATTCCATAAGAAAAAAAGCACCCGGCATCCTTGTGTTTTGTATCGCTCTTATCTTTGCAGGCGCTATGGGCAATATTATTGATTCCGTTTTTTACGGAATTATTTTCAACGACAGTTACCAGCAAGTTGCTACGATGTTCCCGCCTGAAGGAGGATACGGCACCCTTTTTCATGGAAAAGTAGTCGATATGCTTTATTTTCCATTGTATCACGACACGTTGCCAGAATGGATTCCGATAATGGGTGGAAAATATTTTACATTTTTTGATCCGGTATTTAATATTGCCGATACCGCCATAAGCGTGGCTGTTGGCATTTTACTATTCTTCAATAAAAAAGCTTTTCCAAAAGAAGAGGAAGTAGCTGATAAAGAAGAAACTTTATAGTCATTGTTTTTTCTCATTTTCCATTTATCTTATTCAAGAAAAAAATAAATATCTCAATTCATTGAAGTCGTTATATGAGTTGAATTTTTCAATTAAATTAAACATAAACCGTTGGTCCTCATTGCTTCACGAACAGGTCTTAAATCTTGTGCCTTTTAGCAAAGCGATCATAAGTCTTCTTCAGACACGTCTATAAAAGAGTACGTTTTTTCAGGAGTAATGCAGTAATCCAATGGAATGTCCATCGGTTCGTGAGCTATACTTTCTTCAGCTTCAAAAAAAGACAAACCCACAAAAATTGTTTCCGGAGAACACTTGGCTAAAAACCGGTCATAAAATCCTTTCCCATAGCCAATTCGGTGTCCTTTTTTATCAAAAGCCAAAAGCGGTACGAAAACCACATCAATCATATCAGGCGGAATTTGAATTCCATTTACAGGCTCGGGGATACCAAATTCAGAAAGTTTTAAAGAAGTGTTGTCTTGTAGCAGATAATGAATCATTTCATTGGTAATAAAATTGGATTTGGACACTACAATATTCTTGTCTTTTCCTTGTAGTATTTGAAGCAGGTAATCCGTATTTATTTCGTTATGTTTTTCAATAGAAAGAAAGATGTGATAATAAAGTTTGTCCCAAATCGGTAATTCAAGCGAGCGGTTGGCTATTTTTAAACTTTTTTCATCTCGATTACTTTCAGAGAGCTTGTTGCGAAGATCTTTATAATATTTACGCAATTGCGTTTTATCCATTGTTGCATTTTTTTAATTATACTTCTTTGGTTGTCTCATAAGGAATCGTTGCGGTTGAAATATGAAAAACTGCATCTCCCTGATTTACTATCGGGGACTGGTTTACGTTGATGATAAATCCTTCATTTGGAGCGGATACTTTGAATCGCATTTTTCCGTAAGGGTCGGTTATAGTTGCTAATAACTCTCCTTTTTCTACGTGTTTGTCAGAATCGGTTTTGATATGAAGAAGTCCGCTTCTTTGTGCACGAATCCATTTGCTTTTGGAAATGATTACTGTTTTGCTGTGTTTTGCCGGTGGCGGTGTTTTTTTGTTTAGCATATCTAGATGATGTAAAATCCGTAATACGCCGTCCACACCTTCTTTGACGACTTCTTTATTATTTTCCAATGTTTTTCCTCCTTCAAAAAGCAATGACGGGATGCCCATATTCGCACAAGTCAAACGGTAGGATTTGTCTAACATCGGTGAATAAATAGTAAAAGGTGCATTGAATATTTTAGCCAATTTGAGGAGTTGCTCATTTCCGGGATGAATACGGATCTGCGGTGCATTATGACGACTTGCACCGCCGGTATGAAAATCGATGCAATAATCACAATGAGGCAAGATTTTTTTGGTAAAATGATAAGCCACACGACTTGCCAATGACCCGGTTTTGGTTCCGGGAAAAACCCGATTTAAATCGCGACCGTCCGGATAAAAGCGATTGCCGTTAAGAAAACCGAGAATGTTTACGATGGGAATACAAATAATGGTTCCACGTTTGGGTTTGTTGTATTTTTTTGCAATAATCTGACGGATGATTTCCACGCCGTTTATTTCGTCTCCGTGAAGCGCAGCAGTAAGAAGCACAATGGGACCGGGCAATTTGGATCGTTCGATGATAATTGGAATTTCTATTGGAGTTGTGGTGAAAAGTTTTGAAATACTGAAGTCAAGTGTTTTACTTTCACCTATAGCAATTCGCTCATTTAGAATAATTAAATCACGTTTCTCCTTTTTCGCCATCTCAGGTATTTCGTTCGATGTATTTAATGATTTCATTGGCAATGTCTTTTCCGGTAGCTTTTTCGATTCCTTCCAAACCCGGAGATGAATTTACTTCAAGAATCAATGGTCCGCGTGCAGATTGCAAAAGATCGACCCCGGCAATATCCAAACTCATAGCCTTGGCAGCTTTGAGAGCGGCTGTTTCCTCTTCATCAGTGAGATTAATGACGGTAGCAGTTCCACCGCGATGGAGGTTGGAACGAAATTCCCCTTCTTTAGCTTGACGTTTCATAGCGCCAACCACACGTCCGTCAACAACAAAAGCCCGTATGTCGGCTCCTTTGGCTTCTTTGATGTATTCTTGAACAATAACCCGAGCTTGTAGATTATTAAAAGCTTCGATAACTGATTCTGCAGCTTTACGAGTTTCGGCTAAAATAACCCCGATGCCTTGTGTTCCTTCCAATAATTTGATGATTACAGGTGCACCTCCGGCTTGAGTGATAATTTCTTTGACATTCTTTGAGTAATTCGTAAATACAGTTTTTGGAAGTCCCAATCCGGCACGAGCCAATACCTGAAGACTCCGGAGTTTGTCGCGAGAACGAACAAGTGCCTGAGATTCTGTAGTCGTAAAAACGCGCATCATTTCAAACTGACGAACCACAGCGGTTCCATAAAAAGTAACAGAGGCTCCAATTCTGGGAATAATAGCATCGGCATCGTCAATCTGACGACCGTTGTAATAAATCATCGGTTTCTTTTTCTCAATAACAATATCACACTTTACATGATTTATCACTTCTGCATTGTGCTTGCGTTTTTTGGCTGCCTCAACCAAACGTTTGGTCGAATATAGATTGGTATTGGTTGAAAGGATTTTAATATTCATTATGGAACAAGTGATATTTGAATTTCTACAAAATATGTATTTAATTATATTGTTTTTGTTTATGAGAAAGATAGGATTTTCCGGGATCAACAATGAACTTGTTTTTTAAAAAATGACGCCCCAAAAGTACGGGAAAACGCATTTCTTCTCTATCGCTTAAAGTTAAGAATATATCGTATGTGTTATTGAAAAGAACGATTTTACTTTTTATTCGGTAACGAGCTTCAGCAATGCCGTTACTACTTCTGACGATTTTTTTATCATACTTGTCAAAAACAAATTTTTTCTCGTGATAATCCGGATGGTCTAAATCCAAAAAATTACATTTTAACAAGCCGTTTTCCTCTTTTAAGTTTTTGCAATGAATTGAGGAAGTGTATGCTCCAGTATAGATATTCACATCGAGATCAAATAAGTTTAAAAGAGGGAAATCTGCATTGTCGAATCTACATATTTCTTT